>JAKZTI010000125.1:0-6031 GCA_047517145.1 Gammaproteobacteria bacterium | reverse complement strand
CGTTTATGTCGAACACTGTTCAAGCATTAAAGAAAAATAGTGATATCCGCCATGATTGGCAAACGCAGGAAGTTTTATCGCTAATGAACCAGCCACTAAATAATCTGGTTTTTCAGGCCCAAGCTATACATCGGAAATATTTTGATGCCAATACCATACAGCTCAGCACCTTGTTAAATATAAAACAGGGAGGTTGTCCCGAGGACTGCGCCTATTGCCCGCAAAGTGTTCGTTATGAAACCGAAGTAGATGCAGAGGCAATGTTGTCATTAGACAAAGTAATAGAAGCTGCGGAAAAAGCCAGGCAGGAAGGTGCCACACGGTTTTGTATGGGCGCGGCATGGCGCAGTCCGAAGGAAAAAGATTTCAAAGTGGTATTGGACATGGTCAAGGAAGTTAAAATTTTGGGAATGGAAACATGTGTCACCATGGGCATGTTAAATGACGATCAAACATCAAGACTGAAACAGGCCGGACTGGACTATTACAATCATAATCTCGATAGTTCCGAGTCATTTTATGAAACCATTATTAGCACCAGAGATTATAAGGATCGTCTGGACACATTAGCTAGCGTACGCGACGCAGGAATTAATGTTTGTTCGGGCGGCATCATAGGTATGGGCGAGGGAAAAACAGATCGTGCAGAGATGTTATGTACCTTGGCCAATCTTGATCAACATCCTGAGAGTGTGCCAATAAATTTGTTGGTAAAAGTTAAAGGCACGCCATTGGCTGACGAAGAAGATCTGGATCCATTTGATATGGTGCGCATGATCGCCGCGGCAAGGATCATGATGCCGGCTGCAACGGTACGATTGTCTGCCGGGAGATCGGAAATGAATGATGAGCATCAGGCGCTTTGTTATCTGGCAGGAGCTAATTCAATTTTTTATGGCGAAGAACTTTTAACGACGGAAAATCCGGCGCTGGAAAAAGATCGTCTATTGTTTGATCGTTTAGGCATCAAGGCACGTCAGTAACGCGAACTTTACCAGCAAACAATTTTTTAATGAGTCCCCAGATCGATAGTTGCAAGAAAGATAATTTCAGACACAAGCTGGAGAAAAAACTCGAGCTTCGTAAACAACAAAATCTTTTTCGCAAGCGAAACACACTTGCTTCAGGACAAGGGCCAACGATTAAAATTGATGGCCACCATCTAATAAATTTTTGCAGTAATGATTATCTTGGTTTGACTAATCATCAAGATGTCATCTCTGCGTTTAAGACTAGCGCCGATCAGTTTGGTGGTGGTAGTGGTGCTTCATCATTGGTTTGTGGCAGAAGTGAGTTGCACCAGCAGCTCGAGGAAAAACTCGCCGAGAAAACAGGCAGGGAAGCTGCGCTGGTTTTTCCAAGCGGCTACATGGCCAACCTGGCTGTAGCGACAACATTTGCAGGAAGAACAGATGGTGTGTTTCTTGATCGACAGGCACATGCCTCTCTTGTCGACGCAGCTCGATTATCAGGCGCCAGACTACACCGATATCAACATGCCGATCACGAGGCTCTGGATCTTGCCCTTAAGAACTCATCTGTGAACGAGAAGTTAGTCCTTACTGACACTGTGTTCAGTATGGATGGTGATAAGGCGCCAATAAAAGAATTAATCACCGTATGTAAACAAAATGATGCCGTGCTGGCTGTTGATGATGCACATGGTTTTGCTGTGCTTGGAAAGAGCGGCGGCGGCTTGCTGGATGAGAAAGAAATTCCAGCAGAAGATGTGCTCATCCTTGTTGCAACATTTGGTAAAGCATTAGGAACAGCCGGGGCATTTATTGCAGCTGACAAGATAATTATTGAAACACTGATACAGTTTGCCAGAACGTATATTTACACAACGGCGCTTGCGCCAGCAATCGCTGGTGCCACGCTCACATCTCTTGAGATTGTCGAAAAGGAATCATGGCGTAGAGAAACCTTGAACGCATTAATAAAATATTTTTGTTCCGGGGCCAGTGACCTGGGCTTGAATATTTTATCGTCAGAAACAGCCATTCAACCATTGATGATCGGAGATTCAGAAAACGCAGTACGCATCAGCAAAAAATTATTCGACGAAGGTTTTTTGATCTCGGCAATCAGACCACCGACAGTGCCCAAAGGAAGTGCGCGTTTAAGAATTACATTAACGGCCGCACACACGGAAGAACAGGTAGATAGATTGCTAGAGACGCTGGGCAAATTGTTATGATAAAAAAAGAGATCAGGGAGCTGGTATTAATACATGGCTGGGGATTTGATAATCGAATTTGGAGAAATTTTATTCCACATCTCGATAATCAGTGGAAAGTAACGTGTATTGACTTACCCGGTTATGGCAGCTCTGAAAATAAAGTTGAGTCACATCTTGATCAGGAAAACGTTGATCTAATTGTTAACAGTATTATTTCAAACATACCTGAAAGCGCTACTATTCTTGCGTGGTCACTGGGCGGAACAGTTGCAATCAAGCTTGCACACAGTAAAAGTGATATCAAGGCTCTTGTGTTAGTTGCAAGTAGCCCATGTTTTTTGAACAAGCAAGATTGGCAGCATGGTGTTGAGCCTGCCGATTTTAATCAGCTAGTCAGTCAACTCAGTAAAGATAAAATTAAAACGTTGCAAACATTTGCAGGGCTGGTGGCGATGGGAGAAGCGTACCCCAAACACATAATAAAAGAACTAAACGAATATTTTGTGACCAATGTGCCAGAACAAGAAACGCTCTTGTCCGGGCTGGAGATATTAAGAGACGAAGATTTGCGCCTAGCCCTGGTAAAGCTGCATTGCCCAATCGGCGTCATCTTTGGCGAAAATGATATTCTGGTCAAGCGTTCAACCGGGGGTGCAATACAAACATCACGGCCAGATATTTACACTATTGAAATTCCTGAAACAGGCCACGCTCCATTTTTGTCGCGTCCCCAGGAAACAGCAGATGCCTTAATGAAACTCACAGACAGTCTTTTCTAAAAAGTGGCTTTTAATAAAACGAAAGTAGCTACCAGCTTCAGCAAATCTGCGCAAGATTATGCAGAGCATGCCGTGTTGCAAAGAACAGTTGCTGAGCGCCTGCTGGAAAGACTAGAGCTTGTTACCATATCGCCAAAAATGATTATTGATGCTGGTTCAGGGCCGGGAGATGCCGCGAGACAGTTGGCGAAAAGGTATAAGGGGGCTCAGGTGCTGCAGATTGATTTGTCTGTGGCAATGTTGAGCCAGTCCAGGTCTCAAGACTCACGATTTTTCTCGAAACAACAATACATTTGTTGTGATGCTGAAAACTTGCCGCTGGTGAAAAATTCTGCGGAACTGGTGTTTTCAAGCCTGATGCTGCAATGGTGTAATAATCTTGATACGGCATTCACCCAGATCAAAGACACATTAAAGAAGCAAGGCCTGTTTCTGTTTGCAACTCTGGGACCGGACACCTTAAAAGAATTGCGATCGAGCTGGGCCGAAGTGGATGATGATGTGCATGTGAACACGTTCATTGATATGCATGATGTAGGCGATGCCTTGCTACGCGCCGGTTTTGTTGAACCGGTGATGGATGTTGAACATATTACCTTGACGTATGAAGATTGCTTCTCGCTGATGAAAGATTTAAAGACCTTGGGAGCCAGTAATGCCAACGATGATCGATCAAAGGGGCTGACCGGGAAAAACAAAATCAAAAGCCTGGAGTCTGCTTATGAAAAATATCGCACTGAAGGACGATTACCAGTAACTTATGAAATTGTATACGGTCACGCCTGGACGCCACTGCAAGAAACCCCGGCCGATAGTTTGCCCAACGAAGCTTATTTCCCAATCTCCTCGCTAAAGACTAGAGATTAAAAGTGTCAGATTACTTTATCACCGGGACGGACACAGGCGTGGGCAAGACCTGGGTGACATTGGCATTGATGAAGGCGTTGCAGGATAAGGGCAAGGTTGTTGTTGGCATGAAGCCTGTAGCAAGTGGTTGCACGAAAACCGACGAAGACCTGCACAATGATGATGCAGTAAAAATTCTTCAACAGTCTAGTAAGAGGCCCTCGCAAACGCTAGATTATAAAACTGTTAATCCTTATGCGTTTGAACAGGCAGTAGCCCCGCACATTGCCGCAGGGCTGGCTGGTGTAAAGATTGATATTGAAAAAATAGCCGATGACTTTTACTTGCTGAAAGAGGGTGCCGACTGCGTACTTGTAGAGGGGATTGGGGGTTGGTGTGTACCCCTGGGGAGAGAGGACATGCTGGCAGACCTGGTTAAACGCCTTGATTTGCAGGTGATACTCATTATTGGTCTGCGTCTGGGCTGTATAAATCATGCCCTGTCTACGGTTAGAGCTATTCAGGCGGACGGAGTTAATTTATGTGGTTGGATGACCAGCCAGCTTGATCCGGATTATGCATTTCTTGAGGAAACCATGATGACGCTTCAGGCACGAATCAGTGCGCCACTTTTAGGTAACCTGCCCCACATGGAAAAGTTTGACCTGGAAATCCTGGCCAGTCATACCATGATGACAGGAAATTAACGATTCAAAGCGAAAAATGCCTTCTATTGCCCTATAGAGTGCCCCGTGAAATAATAAAATCAGCTTGTTTTATCCATCGACACCCTAAAAGCATCTTCAAAATCAAAATATACTGGCTTATCAGAATTATACATTTCGGTTAACAATTCTAGATGGGTATGGTATTTAATATCACCTATTGCCAGCGGTCCAATACCTACCGCACCGCTTTTGCTACCATTAATTGGTGTGCCATTATCGTACAGATTAATTCCTGCGATACCTGCGGGTGGCACTGGATTCAAATCTGCAGCGACTTTGAGTTTAGGCGCTGATAGAAGTTGATTTTCATTCAAAACCTGAATTCCAACCATTGCAGCAGCAAAGATAACATCCGCATCTTGTAGTAATTCATCAAGATGATCATAGGTATTTCCTTCAACACCTTTAACATCAGCGCTATATCGTGTATTACAAATTTCCACTACATTATTGACTATACTAATGGCCCGTCCCAGTATAGTTACCTTGGCGCCAAATTTTGCTGCTAACACTGCTGCTGAAGTTCCTACTGGACCTGTGCCACCTAAAACTAATATACGTTGTCCTTTTAGTTCTTCATCATTTTTAATTTTAAGTTGATGCGCAACGGTGGCTACCATTACAGCAGCTGTCGTAAATGCACCGCCTGGATCAGTAAACACGGAAATTTCAAAGGGTGGAACCATGGCTTCTTTCGCAGCATAAAACATAGCTATAGCAAGGTGCATATCTCTACCACCAATAAATATACCGGTTCGTTTTAAACCTTTCGACCCTCGTGAATAGATCGCATCTTGAACTATGGTTGTTACATTTTTTAATGAAATACCCGTGTAAGGTATGGCAGTCCAGCCCGCATCAAATGCCATGCTGACATCGAATGCGCTCAAATTACTATCGGGGGTTATCATGTGCAAAAGGTATTGTTTTTCCATTTTCTAGCTTCAATTAAGTTTAAAGATTATTTAATCATGGTAGCATATCAGTGTCCCGTGGGAGAAACTGGGTCTGACTTTTCATATGGGGCTATGAATTGAAATGCTCTGAAACTCAAAACAAATCCATAAATGATCTAATGCGCCCTCTTTTAGGCCTGTCAGGTCATAATGTTCGCTTTGGTCGATAATACATTTTCAATGTCTCTAACCGAATGTCCGCTTACGCTGGTTAGCTGCCGTTCAAAGTTAATATCTTCCTTATTCGCCATATAATTTCTGCGAATGTCTCCTTTATACTGAAAGCGGACGTAACAGCGTGTTAACCGGCAGGTCAAAGTGACAGATATTTTGCGTTCGAAAAACATGTGACGCTTTGGACTATCCGCGATGAACACTTTGTTAGGTGTCCGATGACTCAGATCTTTCAATCACGTGCGGCATTCGCCATGCTACCAGACCAGAGATCAAGTAACCCACGTTTAGAACACCAATCACCCACATCCAGCCGGGCACCCCAAGAAGGAAAAAACCAATCGGAAAGAAGGAAGCAAAGAACAA
>JAKZTI010000124.1:0-14674 GCA_047517145.1 Gammaproteobacteria bacterium | reverse complement strand
GACGCCGCGAAAATAAAAGGCAAGGATGCCCGAGTGGTATCCGTTGGCCCCCAGGTTGTAGATATTGCATAGTGCATAGTGATCACCTTCTATCGATTATTTGATGAATTAATCTTAGCTGAAATAACATTAAATTGATGTAGTACCAACGTAGCAACTATGTTCCCCGATTTTGGAAAATATAATTGTTTTACGCCTAACAACTCTAATGTCCGCTTTCGCTGGAAAGCAGACGTGCAAAATTATTTATGCTCAGATAGTTTAACTAGGTGGGGGGTCTTCTTCAGACGTAACATCCTCAATGGCATCCTGAATGTGTTGTAATCGATTCATCACATCATCTATCTCCAGTAGCTGCTGTCTCTCTTCTGATTCCAGGGGCAGGACTTCGGACAATCGATAACCAACCCAGACTGCATTCTCATATTTCTCATGTTCTTTTTGATACGACAATTCAAATTTCTCAGCAATCTGCCGTAATAAATCAGATAATAATTGATACTCAACAGGCAACTCTTCACAATCATCATCGTCATCAATTAGTTGCACATCGCCTTCCGCAAGCTGGTTTGGCCGTTCTCTTTTATTCAGCAAGCGAAACCTTTGTTCGCCTTCGACAACAATTTCCAGTAAACCATCATCTCGCTTATCCCAATCTATGATCTTTGCCAGTGTGCCTATTTCGTAACATTCAGCAGAGCCAGCCACTTCTTTTCCAGATCTGATAAGGCATATACCGAATGGCTGTTCGGTACGCAGACATTCACTGACCATATCCAGATAACGCGCCTCAAATATTTTGAGCGGTAACTGCCCTCCGGGAAATAAAACCGTATGTAGTGGAAATAAGGGGATGGTCATCATGATGATAATTTCTCGATCAATTTTTGATGTAATCCAGAAAAATCACCATTACTCATAATCAGCATATGATCACCTGCTTCTGCAAGACTGGCGACTGAGTTGACAATATTTTCTATGCTGTCCATGACCTCCACCTTTTTACCCAAAGAGGATACTGCTTTAGACAAGTCCCAGTCCAGATTATCCGCTGCGTATAAGAAAGTGTGATCCGCCTCAACAAAAGCAGCTGCAAGTGTTTTACGATGAATGCCCTGTTTCATGGTATTTGAACGAGGTTCCATGATGGCAATGATTCGTTCATCTTTAACCTTCTGCCGCAAGGCCTTCAAGGTTTCGCGTATCGCTGTTGGATGATGTGCGAAATCATCATAGACAGTCACTTGATTAACTTCTGCCAGACACTCCAAACGCCGTTTAACATTCTTCAGGGATTGCAATGCATCACAAGATTGAGTTGGCTCGACACCAACATGGTTCGCAGCTGCAATAGCCGCAAGGGCATTGTCTGCATTGAATTGCCCTATCAACTCCCAGCTTACTTTACCCACGATATTAGAGTTAAAAAGTACATCAAATTGACTAAAGTCATCAGACAATGCATCTACACTCCAGCCAGATCCCCTCTCACCAAAATATTCAACGGCTGTCCAGCTCCCCATCTCAAGCACCTGAGAAACCTCCGCATCACCTTGTTTGGCAATAATCAGACCATTTTCAGGGATGATCCTGACCATATGATGGAATTCGCGTCTGATAGCTGCAAGATCGGCGAAGATATCAGCATGATCGTACTCTATATTGTTTATGACCAACGTATCGGGGTGATAATGGATAAACTTGGAACGCTTATCAAAGAATGCAGTGTCATATTCATCTGCCTCGATGACAAAATATTTGTCTCCCCCTGGTCTGGCAGATACACTAAAATTCTGAGGTATGCCGCCGACAAGAAACCCCGGATTCAGACCAGCGGACTCAAGTATCCAGCACAGCATTCCCGTCGTGGTGGTTTTGCCATGCGTCCCTGATACTGCCAATACATGTCTGGTTTTAAGTATGTACTCACTTAACCATTGAGGCCCTGATATATGGGGTAATTTGTTATTCAGGATAAACTCAACCGCGGGATTACCACGACTCAAGGTATTGCCAACAATGACAAGATCAGGTGTTGGTTGAAGGTATTCAGGATCGTATCCCTCCATCAATTCGATACCCTGCTCTTCTAACTGGGTGCTCATGGGCGGGTAGACATTGGCATCCGATCCACTGACCTCATGGCCCAGGGCTTTGGCAAGCAGTGCAATGCCCCCCATGAAGGTGCCACAAATACCCAGGATATGAATTCTCATTTGGCGCTTATTTCCGGAAACAACATGGTAATTAATAATGAGCTCATCCAGATGTAAAGAATAGCGATCATTATACCAATACCCATTGAAGTAGAAATTGCGTGTCGCACGATATGGGCCAGAACTGCGACATTCCAGACAACCATGATCAGAAACAAGACTACAATAATTTGTTGTAACCAGGCTTCATACTGGTTCTGAATCCCACCAAAAACCAGCGGGAATATAAATATACCCAGGATCACACCGGTCCCAAATAAGGATGTCAACGTTTGATGCCATCGATCTAGTTTTTGGTGTTGTCTAAGAATTAAAGAGGTCACACCCAGTAAAAAGCCCGCATCGACAAGACTCACCATCAATGCATCAACAAATGGTCTTGACTGCACAGTAAGCAACACATCCATGAGCGTGTACATGAACAAACATAAAACCAGAAGTACAGTGGACTTGGGCAGGTCTTGCGGACCTTTTTTTAACAGACAGATATCAAGAAATGCTTTTGAGATTGTACTTATGGCAGTTAGCATAATGATTCGCTAAATAAGTTTTTTCAGATTGGTAATTCTTGAACAGATGTTGTTTAGGGTAATTCCGTGGTGATTTGCAAGCGAGGCTTACGCGTCATCTTGGGAACCTCTTCAGCATAACCATACCAGAACATACCAACAACAGTTTCCAATTTTTGATCAATCCATAATAGATCATAAAAACGTTTATCGCGGATAACATCACCCGTTGACCATTTCACACCCACGTCTTCATTCCATAGTGTTAACATCAGATTTTGTACCGCACAACAGCAGGCAGCATAGTCTTCTTGGTTTCTTATGGGGTCATCTGATTTAGAACAGGTCATTACAAACCAGCCAGGTATCTTTCTCCAGCGTCTTTCTTTTGCTTTCGCGGCCTCATCTCCTTTTGACGCTCTAACGATTTCCGAATTGAGTTCGATCACTGCATTCACTGTTTCATCACCCAGCAAATAGAAATGCCATGGCTCAGTTAAATGATGATTGGGTGCCCATCTTGCAAGATCGATTGCTTCTATAAGTTTATCCTGTGGGCGCAGGCCTTCCTTGAATTGATGGATCGTGCGTCTTCCTGAAATCAATTCAAAAAGTTTTGAACTACTTATTTCTTTTGACATGGATTTACCTGATAAATATTATTGATTATTGATTTCATATTTCCTGGCCCTGATCTTACCTAATGAATCTGTGAGTTCCTTGTACGCTTTGCTTCTTTTAGGCGTTATCTCCAGGATCTCCAGCACATAATCTTCAGCAAGATCAAAATCCTGATCTTTCAGGGCCGCCTCGATCTTTTTCTGGTATTTATTGGCGATCTTTCTTAATTCTTTTCTTGTTGCCGCCCTGTCCTTTGGACTGCTAGCCATTTTTTCCTTCAGTTGCTCAAGCCTTTGCTTGTCCGAATCCGATATTAGTGACTTTTCATCGTCCACAAGCTGTTTTTCCAGTTCCCGTTTTTCCTGCTGCTGCCGTAGTTTTTCCTGTTTTATTAATTCTTCTTCCCTTAACTTATTTTCTCTGACATCCACAGCAGCGTTGAGTCTTCTCTCCGCATCTGCAACACCATAATGCTCTGAATTAACATTCATCCCTTTCCGCAAATAATTTCTGGCCCTGGGAATATCATGTTTGCCCAATGCAAAGTCCATTAGATCAATATACTCATCGACGATTCTATCAAGACCGTTCAAGGCCTCCGGGTTGTGAGGATCAAGATTTAAAACGGTTTGATATTTTTCGTAGGCATTATTGCCCAGGGGACTGGTTAGTTTCAGCTCGCCAATGTTTGATCTGGCACCAACTAATAAATCATCTATGATTTGTGACTCTGATTGAACGTCAGAAATAATTTCATCTGTTACCGCAGGCGTATCGCTTATGAAGGGTTCTACAGGTACATCTACCTCCTGATCACCAACTTGACTATCCGTGACTTGAGGTTCAACAGCACTTTTCTGTTTCTCATCATCTGACAATATCGCCAGTACCAATAGAATCACGAAGAGGATTGCTGTCCACTTAATTAACTTTCCTAATAATGAACGCGGTTTCTTTTTGTTTTTTTCTTCAGGTTTATCTTCCGCATCAGGCAAAACGGTTTTTGCATCTGTAGTCTGATCATCGCCGGGAACAGTGGCAGAATTTATGGCAACCGTTTCAGCCTCTGATTCTGTATTCGTAATTACGATTTTATTATCAAATTCCTTCCGCCATTCACCAATCGATTGCGGCCTTTCATCTGTTTTAAATAACAAGGCATGATCTATTGCTGCCAGAAATCCTTCTGAATAGTTTTCATGTGCAATTTTGGAGGCAGGAACGTAGACATCTTTATTTGTGTGCAAAAGTGCTTCACTACGATCCATTGCATCCGTTGGCCCGATACCTGTCACTGCCCGATAAAGCGTTGCACCCAGTCCATAGATATCCGTCCATGGTCCTTGCTTGTCACTTTTACTGGTGTACTGTTCGAATGGTGCATATCCCGGAGAAACCATAGTCGTCAGCGTTTTCGTTTGTATACCTAATGACTGTCGCGCAGAACCAAAATCCAGTAACACCGGACTACCATCCGTTCTGATATAAATATTAGGCGGCTTGATATCACGATGAATAAATCCTTCTTTATGTACCTGTTCAAGCCCGTCCAACATGGGCATCAGGATAGATTTTAACTTTTCTTCTTCAATCGTCTTCCGATTTTTAATCAAAGCATCCATGGGTTCGCCATGCTCGTATTCCATAACCATGTAGGCCGTATTATTTTCGGTAAATACTGATAACACACGAACGATGTTGTGATGTTTAAATTTGGCCAGTGTACGCGCTTCGCTGATAAATCGTTCCAGTCCCCATTCATAAGATTCTCGATGCCCCTCAGAAACAGGATGCACAGATATATCATTTTCCCTGACCGCAAGATCCGTCGGTAAATATTCTTTAATAGCGACTTGTTGGTCGAGGTTGGTGTCATGCGCCAGATAAGTAATACCAAACCCACCCTGCCCCAGTATCTTGATAATGTGATACCAGTGGAGTTTGTAACCGGGTTGTAAGGAATTGCGATGCTTATCCATGCTTTAGTGAATAATAATTATCTCGAAGATTGTAAGGTCGCTCATTCTAACCTTTCCTCTGACTTATCTACCATCCTATTCAACTGAGTCAATGGGCACCATAAAACATCATCATAACTTCTCCATGCCGCATTTTGGTGCACATAAGAAGCACTTCGACTTGGCGAGAATATAGATTTATCTATAAATAACAACTAGTTACTGAATTGGCCTGATTGTTGCAGTGCAATACATATTATTATCAATCTAAATCGGAGTTTATTTAATGGGCACAGCCAGTTCTAACCTGAATCTATTTTCATTCAAAGGCAAAACTCGCGTTCTTCATCTTTCATGGTTCGCATTTTTTCTGACCTTTGTTGTCTGGTTCAACCATGCGCCATTGCTAGCGACAATTAGAGAAGCCTTCGGACTATCTGAACAAGAAGTAAAGATACTTTTAATTCTCAACGTAGCTTTGACCATTCCTGCACGGGTTATTATCGGCATGTTGGTTGATCGGTTTGGTCCGCGTAACGTTTTTTCCCTGTTACTATTAATTTCCAGCTTTCTCTGCCTGTTCTTTGCCACCGCTCAAAGTTTTGAAACATTGGCGATTGCCAGATTCTTGCTTGGTTTTGTCGGTGCCGGTTTTGTCATTGGTATTCGTATGATCAGTGAATGGTTTCCGGCAAAACAATTAGGATTAGCGGAAGGAATTTATAAAGGGCTGGGAAATTTTGGATCAGCCGCAGCAGCAGTAACGCTTCCAGCACTTGCTCTGTACTTTGGTGGTGATGATGGTTGGCGTTATGCAGTAGGAACGACGGGTGTCATTATTTTTATCTATTCTTTTATATATTATGCTTATGTTACCGACACACCGGAAGGCTCGACCTATTTTAAACCAAACAAAACAGGTGGGCTCGAAGTAACCAGTAAAGGTGATTTCTTTTTTTACCTGGTAATGAATATTCCACTCTATGCCGCCATGGGCATATTAACCTGGAAATTATCTTCACTCGGATTATTGGGTAATGACATAGTCAATGTTATCTATGCGGCACTGATCTCTATTTATATTCTGCAAAGTCATCAAATCTATAAAGTGAACGCTGGCATATTAAAGGAACCCGTACCAGAAATTCATCAATATAAATTCAAACAAGTGGCTATTTTGAGTCTTGCCTATGCGGTAACTTTTGGCACTGAACTCGCCGTAGTGTCTATGCTACCTTTATTCTTCATCGATACATTTGAAGTGTCGATTGTTACAGGAGGAATACTGGCATCATGTTATGCATTTGTAGATATCATTTCATGCCCCAGTGGTGGCTGGATCAGTGATAAGTTCGGCCGGAAAAAATCGTTGATGATTCTTCTCAGTGGAATCGTTGTGGGCTTTTTAATCCTGAGCCAAATCAATGCCAGTTGGCCCATCGCCGTGGTGGTAATACTTATAATGATGTGTTCATTCTTTGTTGGTTCAGGTTCTGGTGCTGTATTTGCAGTGGTACCATTAATTAAGCGTCGGCTGACAGGCCAGATTGCAGGTATCGCAGGGGCTTACGGTAATGTCGGAGCGGTAATTTTTCTGACTGTCCTATCTTTCGTAACACCACAAATATTTTTTCTGGTTATCGCATGTTCAACATTAACTGTACTTGCCACCGTTGCATTTCTTGATGAGCCGAAAGGCTCAATGGTGGAAGTACTGCCGGATGGGACTGTGCAGATGATAGAGGTCACCTAAAACGTACATATGTATTAGAGTGTAAATAATGGCATCACAACTAAAAGTCACTGTTGGACAATTTTCTGATCGGGGGAGTAAACCGACTAATCAGGATTGTTGTGGTGTAAAAATACCGGATGAAGTGTTATGCCAGACAAAAGGCATTGCTATTGCAATAGCAGATGGTATCAGCAGCAGTGAACATAGCCAGGAAGCTAGCAGCGCTTGTATTACCGGATTCCTTGCCGATTATTTCAGTACACCTGAAACATGGTCTGTTAAAAAATCCGTACAACAGGTACTCACAGCACTCAACGGTTGGTTATATAACCAGGGCAAACATGAGCGAAACAGACATAAGGGACATGTCACAACACTCAGCGCGCTCATTCTCAAGTCTACCACCTGCCATGTGATTCATATCGGCGATAGTCGAATCTATCAGTTACGGGAAGGCTATTTAAATCAGCTCACTGTTGATCACAAAACCTGGGTGTCCAAAGAAAAAAATTACCTGAGTCGTGCCATGGGTGCCGATATACATCTGGAGATCGATTACAGTAAACATTCGATTGAACAGGGTGACATATATATTCTGACAACAGATGGTACGCATGAATATGTCAGTGATGAAATGCTGATAAAAATTATTCATGAAAATAGAGATAATCTGGATAAGGCGGCTGAAATAATTGTTCGACAAGCGCAAACAAATGACAGTCCGGACAATGTCACCTGTCAGTTAATCGAAATCAATGAGCTTCCCAGCCAGGACCCCAACGATGTTTATCAACAATTAACAGAGTTACCTTTTCCCCCAGAGTTAGCAGAAGGCATGATTCTTGATGGTTATCGAGTCATCAGGGAAGTAAGTAGTAGTAGTCGATCACAATTATATCTGGTTGAAGATACCGAAACCGGAATGAGGCTGATCCTGAAAACACCGTCGGTTAATTTTGAAGATGATCCAGCCTACATAGATCGCTTCATTCGGGAAGAATGGATAGGACGTCGAATCAGTAATCAACATGTGGTTAAGGTTTACGAACCAACTCGTCGTCGACGTTTTCTTTATCTCATCTCAGAATTTCTGGAAGGCTCGACATTGAGACAATGGATGCGTGACCATCCAGATCCTGGACTGGAAGAAGTCAGAATATTAGTTGAACAAATTGCCAAAGGACTGCAAGCATTTCATAGACTGGAAATGTTACATCAGGATCTGAAACCGGAAAATATTTTAATTAACCCCGTCGGAACGGTGAAACTGATCGATTTTGGCTCGACCAAGGTGGCCGGTATCGCAGAGATTAGTACACCTTTAGAACAAACAAATTTACTGGGTACTAAAAACTACACCGCACCGGAATATGCCAATGACCAACCGGGTTCAAATCGTTCAGATATATATTCATTGGGTGTAATCACCTATGAAATGTTATCGGGGCATCTCCCTTATGGGGATATGCCGACTAACTGGAAGACAAGGAATCTTGCAAAAGAGATGCATTACACACCGCTCACTGATCATAATTCGTCAGTACCAAAATGGTTAAGTGCAACATTAAAGAAAGCCGTACATCCAGATCCCAATCAACGCTACGAAGAGCTCTCTGAATTCCTGCATGACTTCCGTCACCCCAATCCCAATCTCTCCACCGAAGATCACCGACCTCTACTCGAACGCAACCCGGTGAAATTCTGGCAGGGGCTGAGTGTTATCTTAATGGGGATTATTGTTTACTTACTAGCTGCACTTTGATTTCAAGATAGTTTATATGATGAATTGTGCCAAACGGTCAGCGGCTTCCGGCCCGATCTTCTTGTCGAGCATGGCAATCAGCTGTTCTGTTTTGTAACCTTTATTATAAAGTTCCTTGACGATGTCCTTTATTGCCTTGTCAGACCAATCTCCCTTAACAGCATCATGTAGTAAATCAATCAGGGTCTCTGACCACAGTGTCCGTAGGTCTGTTTTTGCCAATGTATCTTCAGTTATATCTGTCTTTGCCATTCAGCTATACCAGTTACAGTGTATGCGAACATTATAGGCAAGCTTTCTGTGAGAAACTATCAAATCAATCACTTTTAATGAGATTGCCTTAAGCGGCGAGTCATAAGGGAAAGGAAGAACGTGATGTTAGGTGCGCCATAACCATCAGCATATAGTACAACCTCCTTTAATTATTCCCCTTCATGATGCGTTACAAATGGATGTGTGGGTACTGGTACAAGCGTCCGGGCGAGGCAAGTAATCAGTGAAGTTCAACATTACCGACTTTCATTGAAATAATGAAATTTCCTACTATTATTTAATACAATAATAAAATGATTTTTTATAGATGCTGCCTTATTAAAGACGGAAATATTTTCATATAGAGATTCAAATTCTCGATTAATCATAATTGAGTTATTGATTATGACTTGATTGATACTTCAGGAAGGATTGAGAAGGAGGTATAGCGTTATGTCATCAGACCAAAATATGATATGTCCTAAATGTGGCGCATTTCAGAAAAAAAAAGAAGCCTGTGAGAAATGTGGTGTATTTGTCGATAAATTCCACCCCATTGCACCAGAAACGACGCAAACAAACACGCAGCCTGTAGAAAAAAGTCCTGAAAGGAAACCCCCTTCAACCGGAATACCTGTATTTCCGGTTGTAATAGTAGTGTTTATTGCGGCAGCAATATATGGCGTATCAAAATTAGGCGGTGACAGTGAATTCGACAAGCATATGCAAGAGATTCCAATATTTAATGTAATAAAGGAAAATGATCCGGCTGCATATGAGAAATTGGAGACCATGTTACGTAATAGTATTCGCAGCCGTGAACCCATACGTAAAATAAAAGCGCGGGTTCAGGAATTTTCGACAAGCTTGGTCAAGAAATACGTGCCGCTTGCCTCAGATGATGCAGTGGATGACTATGCCCAAGAACTACTGGATCTGATAAAAAATGCTAAAAGTGATGACCCAGTTATTTGTTACGATCTTCTGTATCCTCAAAAATACAGTCGACCAGAAATACTCAGTTATGTTGAGAAGAATATCAGCAGCCACTTTCTAGACACAATAGCACTTGTGATAAAAACTGCGGTGCAGAGCCCTCAACCACTGCCTGATCCTAAACGCAGTCAAGAATTATTAAATACTCTGGTTGAGCCAATAACCGACAAATTTGGTGATGATCTGCAACTGTTTACAAAAACTCCCCACAGTAAAACTGAAAAGAAAAAGATGTGCACAATGAGTATTGAAATTTACAGACGAATTTTGCTTTTGAAAAAAGAAAACGCAAGTATGTTATTTCGTTATTTAATTTCTCAGGGATAATGGGTCAAGTTAAAAAATAGCACTACCTTATTTCTATCTTTCAAGTAACCTTAAGCGACCCTGATTTCACTCACCGATTTAAGGAAGCAGAAAATGAATAACGTAGTCCAACTGATTCCCATTTCCAATCTTGCATGGACCTTTGTGCCGGTCATCATTGTTATCGGTATTTTATATAGATGGTCCCTGGATGCACGAACGTCGATTTATGCTGTTTTCAGGATGCTGATCCAGCTACTTTTGATAGGTTATGCCCTGGTATACATCTTTGATACTGAAAATGCCTGGATCGTGATCCTGGTTCTGGCAATCATGTTGCTTGCTTCCAGTTGGATCGCAATTCGACCAATTAAACAAAAAAGATCAGGCGATTATCTAAAAGCTTTTATATCGATATCTATTAGTGGGATCTGTACCCTGTGGCTGATCACCCAGGCCGTGCTGGAATTACAACCATGGTTCCTGCCGCATTACATGATCCCGCTGGCCGGAATGATATTTGCCAATTCCATGAATTCAGTGAGTCTGGCGGCTGAACGTTATGAATCAGAAATCGCAAATGGTGTGCCCCTGATAAAAGCCCGTCAAACTGCTTTGCATGCTTCACTCATTCCGACGATCAATATGCTGTTTGCAGTCGGTCTGGTATCTTTACCTGGCATGATGACCGGGCAAATACTGTCCGGTGTTTCACCGCATATTGCAGTGAGATATCAAATCATGGTGATGTGTATGATATTTGGATCTGCGGGGATTTCATCCGCATGTTTTCTGACCCTGACCAAATTAGATTTTGCAACAAAGAAGAAAGAATAGGAAAATTAAAAGGGACTGACCATTTTTCCCTTTTTTTTGATACTCCTCTGTAGCGACATTATCGCTGTCTAAAAGTATCCGTTAAACTAGGGTAAGGTAAGAATTGAATTCTGTCCCCGATAAACAATAGTGAGACATGTGTGAGTAAAAATCGCGGTTATTTTCTGGAAGATCTACAAGTTGGGATGTCAGCAGAACTTGAGCGTGAGATCCTGCAAAAAGATGTAGATGCCTTTGCTGAACTGACGGGTGATTTCAATCCGGTGCATATAGATGAAGAGTATGCTGCAAACACAATGTTCAAGGGATGTATCGTTCATGGTGCATACATTGCATCAATGTTTTCTACAGTTATGGGTATGCAATTGCCAGGACGCGGCAGTATCTTTCGCGAGATAACCCTGAATTATCGCGGACCGGTACGTGTAGGTGATACTGCACTTGTCCAGGTCGAGATCAGTGAGATCAATCTTGAACGTCAGATTATAAGCTTATCTTTGTTTTGTAAGGTAAACGGTAAAAAAGTCGTTCGGGGGAAAGCGGCTACCTGGGTAGCACAAAAACCGGATGATTAACTTTCAAATTAACTCTTGATTAGGAGCGATTATGTTTAAAGTAACGAAAAATGGGAGTAATCGTCTAGATATTGAATTGAGTGGAAAATTAGACACAGAGGAAATGAAAATTGCCTTAGATGAGCTTGTCGAAAAATCGAATGATATTGAAGACGGCAAGATGCTGTATGACATTATTGACTTTCATCTTCCATCTCTAGGTGCAATTGGAGTTGAATTTTCTCGCCTTCCATCGATGTTCGGGCTGATGAAAAAATTCGACCGCGCTGCGGTGTTGACAGATAAAACCTGGTTAAAGAAAGTCAGTGAACTTGAAGGCGCTTTATACCCCGGCCTGGAAATTAAAGCCTTCAACAGAGATCAAAAAACTCAAGCAGAAGCCTGGTTATCGAGTTAGTGTAATATATTGATCAATTAAATCACTCCGACCCCTTTAGTTGTGTGAGCGGCTATTGCCAGTTAAGTTATTATGTTTGAGTCATGAACAACAATAATATATAAGTACGCCCTATTTACCCAAAGAGATTTTCAAATGTCTAAAGTTAACTTCGATGCGCGAAGTTTGTTATTGAGTGAATATCATGGTGTCTTATCGACTCATTCCGTTGATGCCCCGGGTTATCCGTTTGGTTCTGTTGTTCCTTATTGTCTGGATAGGGATGGCCAGCCGGTTATTCTTATCAGTACAATTGCACAACATACGAAAAATATTCAGGAAAATTCTAAAGTCTCTTTAATTGTTACCGAAGGTGAGGCCGACGACATCCAGGCAGCAGCACGTTTGACATGTCTGGGTAACGCCGACATAGTTTCTGATACCGAAGACGTAAGTATTCGTTATTACAGATATTTCCCTGAATCCAGGGATTATCATAAAACGCATGATTTTAATTTTTATTGTATTGAATTAGTTCGTGCACGATATATTGGTGGCTTTGGGATAATCCACTGGTTAGAACCGAAAGAGTTAGTGCGTGCTAACCCATTCTCAGTGCAAGATGAGCATGCCATGGTAAGTCACATGAATCAGGACCATGCTGATGCCATGATCGACTATTGCTGTTATCAAAGGATTGAACTCCCTGATGGTTGTCAACCTGTTATGGTGGGTATGGATGCTGAAGGATTTCATCTGCGATTAGATGCACGCATCGTACGTTTCACTTTTCCAGGGCCTGTCAATTCTTCGGAAGAAGTTCGGAAAATTCTAGTAGATATGGCTAAGCAAGCAAGGCACAAGTGAATGAAAGGGGGCAAATTGAACTTCTGAAATTGAAGGCGCTTTGTACCCCGGCCTGGAAATTAAAGCCTTCAACAGAGCCCAAAAAACCGAAGCAGAAGCCTGGTTATCGAGTTAGCGTAATATTTTGATCAATAAATGACTTTTGTATACGGATATACTTATGTCGATAAAAAATGACGACTGTATCGACTAGCCCCTTTTAATTGCTTGCATGTCACACTGACTCTATTGATTTCCTTTTGTTATACTAAACTGAATAAAAAATAACAGGGATCTGCTATGAAAGAAGTTTTTGTAACTGAAGTCATGACAAAAAATGTCACTGCCTGTGCACCCGATACGCCAATAAAAGATGTAATAAAAATATTGAGTCGTAATCGTATATCGAGCCTGATTATTACTGAAAATAATGAACCTGTTGGTATCATTACCGAACGTGATTTGGTCGCAATAATGGATGAAATGTTGAATTCTGAAGCTCTCGATCATTTACCCATTGTTAACTTTATGACCAGCCCTGCCCTTACAGTACATGGCTACAATACCTTTGAGGAAGCTGTAAAGTTTGCGATCAATAAAAATATCCGTCATCTACCCGTTGTTGATCAAAACAACAAACTCATTGGCTTATTAACACAAACCAATATGGTTAAGAGCTTATCTTATATTACTTATACCTTTTCCAAGGAATCATAAGGATCGCGCAGCGGTATTGACAATAATTAAAGGGGTCTGACCCCTTTGATTCTTTGATGATAAGTACAATTAGCATAATTAATACAGCAGAAACAGATTATAGATAGCTAACTTGCATTCTTGAGTTTATTTTCTATTTTGTTGTTTTTTGAACGGTTTTTACTGCTATTTGTAGAAACAGCTATAGAAGCTAATCAATAATGGACATAACACAACTACAATCTATGGATTAGACCTGCTAGGATAGAATGTGAAAATAGTGACTATCCTAATGGATTAGACTTGCTAGGATAGAATGTGAAAATAGTGACTATCCACTTGAAGTTTACAATGTATATAAAGGATGGGGCTTAATCTATTGAGACAACTACATTTACTCATCGTTGATGATGACATTGATTTTCTGGAAAGCATATCTGAGATCGCTGAAACTGGAGGCTACAAGACGACAAAAGCTCAAAGTGGATCGCAAGCACTGCAAATCTTTAATGAACAAGATATTAATCTTTTACTTATTGATCTGAAAATGCCAGGTATGAATGGTATCGATACCTATAAAGAAATACGCAAAATTGCAAACAATAAGTTAATGCAAACCATGAAAGATCAAGGTGGGTTGGAAACTCTTGATGCAATTAGGGAATCTGGATTTAAAGTTCCCGCCATTATCATTACTGCTTGTGCAGATATATATAAGGAAGAACTTGAGAAGCTGAAGTCAATCTACAAGGTGGATATTATCCGAAAACCATTTGCTCCCGAAGAATTGTTAAACAAGATAGAAGCCTATAGCGCAGCATCTTAATTCATTGCCTGCCGAATTTAACTTCATCTACAGTGATCTCGAATACTACTAATTTATTAATAGGTCGAATGAGGTGTATTTTCGGGATTTATCTCGCCATATACTTCCTCGGGATCCACATCGTTGATGAGTAAGGTTTCTTTGACTGTTTCAATATGCTCAA
>JAKZTI010000123.1:0-7038 GCA_047517145.1 Gammaproteobacteria bacterium | reverse complement strand
GATAAATATATGGGCGACAATACATCTGACAAACGTCAGTTCAACATACTACAAAAGATCATTTCTTTATTTTCAAGTGAACCTGAAGATAGGTCTGAGCTGATTGAGCTTTTACGCGAATCAGAAACCAGAAACCTGCTGGATCATGATGCATTAACAATGATTGAAGGGGCCTTACAGGTCTCTGAAATGCAAGTGCGAGACATTATGATTCCACGCGTACAGATGATCGTAATAAAAAATGATGCAGATCCTGAAGATATCCTGGCAACTGTTGTAGAATCAGGTCATTCAAGATTTCCTGTGATAGGTGACGATACCGATGAAATAACGGGGATTCTCCTGGCGAAAGATTTATTAAATTATTTTTCTGTTCAGGACAGTAATAATTTTGATATTAAAGACATGATGCGTAGAGCATCATATGTCCCGGAAAGCAAACGTCTCAATGTTCTATTGAGAGAATTTCGCTCAAACCGCAACCATATGGCTATTGTTGTAGATGAATATTCAGGCGTTGCCGGACTTGTCACCATGGAAGATGTTATCGAGGAAATCGTTGGAGAAATTGAAGATGAGCATGATATCGAAAATGAGGATCACATCAAACCACATGAACGAAATCGCTATACTGTTAAAGCTTTAACACCGATCGATGAATTCAATGAATATTTCAACACAGAATTCAGTGATGATGAATACGATACAATTGGTGGCCTGGCACTCAAGGCATTTGGTCATGTTCCAAAACGTGGGGAGAGTATCGAACTCGAAGGCTTTAATGTTAAGGTACTGCGTGCTGATAAAAGAAGAATTCATTTAATGCGCATGAACCAGATTGAACAATATTTATCAGAGACTGATTCAGAACCATCTGCATAGTAAGCTGATAAATTATTTGTAACATTGATGACTTTACAAACATTTGCAATTTAAACCGCAAAAGAATTATTTACTGAAACTCATAAGCTGCTCCCTGTCAGGCGCGCTATTGCCTTTGGCTTTTTCCCCTTTTGACTACCCTGTCATTGCCATCCTGTCATTGGCATGGTTGTTTTATACAGTACTGAGTAGCACAGCCAAAGATGCAGGAATTTTTGGCTATGTCTATGGCTTAGGCATGTTTGGTGTTGGTGTTAGCTGGCTACATATCAGCATCAATTTATTTGGTGGGGTTAATCTTGCAGCTGCTCTGATAATCACATTCATACTGGTCGCATTTCTTTCGCTATACCCTGCATTGCTTGCTTTCGTATATCAGCGTTTATTTGCCAATAAGGGCATCCTTCCTTTTGTCATTGTTATGCCCGCGTTATGGATGTTGTCCGAATGGTTCCGCTCCTGGATTTTTACCGGTTTACCCTGGCTGAATATTGGTTATAGTCAAATCGACACCCCGTTGTCCTCTCTGGCTCCTGTGCTTGGCCAATATGGCGTAAGCTGGTCCACAGCGTTAATATCAGCCTTACTCGTAGCACTGTATCTGTCATCCAGGAAGGCGAAGGTGACACTTGTTGGTGTCTTGCTAATCACATGGCTTGGCTTAAATGCACTTAGTGGTGTTCACTGGACGACAGATAAAAACGCTGATATTTCAGTGGCTCTGGTTCAAGGTGCAATTCCACAAGAGATGAAATGGAAGCCGGAACAAAAACAGAAGACTCTTGATCTCTATCTTTCGCTATCTGAAGAACACCAGGACAGCCGGTTAATCATCTGGCCTGAAACAGCCATCCCTGTTTTACATCATCAAGCCCGGAAATTCCTTCAACTAATTGCAAACAAAGCAAGGAATCAAAATACTGATTATGTGGTTGGCATCCCTTTTGAAGATCTTGAGTCAAACAGGTTCTATAACGGTATTACTGTGATTGGCAGTAGCAATGACACCTACTACAAACAGCATCTGGTGCCTTTCGGAGAATATTTACCTTTTGATAAATGGTTACGGCCAGTTCTTGATCTGATGAAGATCCCAATGTCTAATTTTAGTCCGGGAGCCAATAAAAAACCTGTGATTCATGCTGCCGATGAAATAATTGGTGTGTCAATTTGTTATGAAGATGTATTTGGTGAAGAAGTTATAGCGGCATTACCTGAGGCAACGATTCTGGTGAATATCAGTAATGATGCCTGGTTTGGAGACTCCATTGCGCCACACCAACATCTACAAATGGCAAGAATGCGCGCACTGGAAACAGGTCGATATATGCTGCGCTCAACCAACACTGGTGTCAGTGCCATCATAAATGAGAAGGGAGATATCATAGCAAGCTCACCACAATTCATTCCTCATGTAACCAGCGCTAATGTCAAAACCTTCGAGGGATTAACACCCTATGCAAGGTTTGGAAATTGGCCAGTAATTGTTGCTGCATTTCTAGTGTTATTGATTTCTTTTTTTAGATCCAGGAAATTGTCTGAAACTGACATCTAGATAACTATCTCTCTTGATGCCCTGGCTTCCTCCAGCCTTTCTTTTAATTCAGGATTGTTTTCGGCAATTTTCATAATATCTACCTTGCTTAATTTCAATAATGCTGTCTGTTCCTTGATCTTTACTGTCGCAGTACGAACCTGATCACCTAGCAAGGCCATTTCACCAAAAAAATCACCTTCCTCAAGTTCTGCGATCAGTTCGCCAGCCTTATACACCGAAACTACACCATGAATAATAATAAACATGGAATCTCCACTCTCACCTTCTGTCATGACAGCATCTCCGGGTTTGAACCCAACCGACATTGTTTGCTCAACAATCAGTTCTAACACCTCACTTGAAAGTCCGCGCAACAGGGGAACTAACCCGACCAAATCTGTTTGTGCCTCCCTTTCTTCTTTAATATCAGTCAGTCTATGCTTTAGCTCAGTTCCCTCTCCAGCGAGTTGCATGACATCTCGTCTTGTCAATCGCAGCAGCGTTGATGGGTGTTTCGCTTTGACCGTTGCCGTCCGCACCTGGTCTCCCAATAAAGCCATCTCACCGAAAAAATCGCCATCACTTAACTCAGCAACCTTCTTATCGCCCTTATATACACAAACCACACCATGGGTAATTATATAGAGCGCATCACCACGTTCACCTTCACCGATCACAATGTCCCCTGATAAAAATGTCACTGATTTTGCATGTTCAGAAAGTTGCTCAAGCACTTCTGTTGGCAAACCATTTAATAAAGGTACCGTGCCGATTAATTCACTGGCATCTAACCTGGGTGCCGCCTCGCTGACAGGCGGGAGTGTTGAAATTGCTTCATGAATCATACTTTCTATTCGAACAAGTGCCTTTGCACCGATCTCACCATCATGGTGATCTTCTTCTGCATGAAGTCTAGCCGCAGTAAGTGCAACCTGGGTAAACAAATTGGTTTCAAACCTCACATAAAATTCCGGGAAATCCTCGGCTATTTCACGCAAACGGTTGCGGCGCCTTTGCAGACGTTCTCGATAATTCCCAGCAACCTGTTCTCTTTCATCCTCATTAATTTCCTGGTGTGTATCAAGCATCTCAAGCACCGATGTACAAATTAATACGCCTGCTATATCACGCTGCATCCTGTTTGATAAGCGAGTATTTTGATAGCGGGACAACAGCCACGCTGCCCAGTCATGTTCTCTTATATTTCTTAACAGGGCATTTTCTATCCTCATAAATAAACCTGTTTTACTGGCGATATCAGACGATATTCCTGGTCCTTCATTAGCGGCGATTCTTTCCCTGTCTCGTTGAATATTATTCCTGATATCAAGATAGGTGTAATGCTGGATCAATTTAATTTCATGTAATTTCTTTAATTCATCAAACTCCGTTCGTAATGCGCTAAAACGTAAATGCCTGATGCCCTGGGCCTTTTGAATGGCTGGAATCTCGGATGAGAACACATTGTCAGTATTCTTTTGAATTACTTTCTCGGTACTTCGTGAAACAATACCCGCCTTATAGAATCTGTTGATAAATGCAGATGATTCTTTCCCCGCATGCATCATCCCCTGCTTAAGCTCTGCTAATTCATCATCTGTTAACTTATCTATTCCCAGTTTTTGTATCAGTGGTTTGATCGTTGGCGCATTCACCAGTAATGAAAACATCACAACACCCAGGGTTAAATCCAGCAGCAAATCCCGACCTGGAAGATCCTCAGGAACCGACAAAACAATCGCGATTGCCAGGCCACCTTTAAGTCCACCCCACCACATGATGTGTCGCTCACCAAGACTGACATGAGGTAAGGAAAACCACTTTATGGTTGCGGGAACCATAGTGTATATTGTTGTAGCTCGAGACAGCAATACCAGCAATATGGCAATGGCTATTACATCTATTCTGTTAATAAGACTCGCTATGTCCACTGATAATCCAACAAGTAAAAATAACAGGGAATTACTGATCAGTGCGATGACTTCCCACGTTTCCTTGACCGTATGAATCGCAGTCTGTGAAATGCGGGGAACCCATAAAATACCCATCGTTATGGCTGAGGCAACAACAGCCATAACACCTGAGACATGCAATGTATGTTCAGCAATAGCAAAACATGCGTAAGCAACAACAATCGTCATGATCATGAATGCACTCATGCTTGAAAAAAGTTTGTGCAAGAATTCACTAAGTACAAAGCCAATAACAGCACCCACCAGTGCACCGCCAATAAAGACTTTAAAAAAATCTACCACGGCACCACCAGCATCTTCCCAGGTAAATGCAGCACCACTCAACGCAAATAGAAGAATAATCTTGAATACAACAATAGCGGTTGCATCATTTAATAATGACTCACCTTCGACAAGAATCGTCAGTCGTTCGGGCGCACCCAGTTCTTTAAATAAAGAGATAACGGCAACAGGATCAGTTGCTGAAATTAGTGCACCGAATAACAACGCCAACACCAGATCTACTTTCAGGAAAAACCACAGGCCGATAGCAATGAAAGCCGTAGAAATAAGCAGTGCTGGGACAGCCAGCACCAAAACTGGCAACAAATCCTTAACCAATTGTCTGGCATTCAGGTTAAATGCAGACTCAAATATCAAGGCAGGCAAAAACAGGAAGAAAACAATATCTGGTGTCAGTTGAAAATCAAGTAACACATGCATGGACGCATTATTTCTTGCAAAAGCACCCAGGACAATGCCAATGATTACCAGGAAAACGGTAAAAGGAATGGGCAAATTATGACAAACACCGGCTGCCAGCATGGCAATCGTCAACAAACCCATAATAATCAGGATGGCTTCTGATAAAGGCATCTGAATACTCTCCCCAACCTTACTAAAGCTTAAATTGAGTTTACATCATTACTTATTTTTCTTCAGGTAATGATTCACCTACTGAGTAATGATTCAAGATTAACACCAATAGTAAACCAGCGATCATCATCGCGATGGACATGCTTACATCCGCATTAATCTGTTGAGGTAGATATGGATTCGACTCAAGCAGTCGCTCTTTGCCTCTTATAATTTCGTAAATACGTTCCTGAAATGGCCATATCACCCATAAGGACGCAACAAGCAATCCGATGATCGTTGACAGTGTTTCCTGATACCAGGTTTTTAATGACCAGGACAAAACGCGACTGAACAAGACAAGACCTGTAATCATGCCAATTACGAAAGGAATAATAACAGCGAAATTAAAATGTCCAATTGCATTGAAAATATAGGCGTATTTTTTCAGCATTAATAATATAAAAGAGCCAGAAATCCCCGGTAAGAGCATTGCAGATATAGCAACGACACCACTTATAAAAATAAACCAACTGGCATCAGGTGTTTCCATAGGCACCATATTAAAGATCAGGTGTCCGATGGCGATTCCTGCGATAACAAATCGAAATTCTTTGAATGTCCAGCTCCCTGTTTCTTTCATAAGAACCAGGACTGAACCCAGAATCAAGCCGAAAAATAATCCGTAGATTATTTCTGGATGCGTACGAATCAGAACAGGCAATGGAACAATACGGGTAAAAAATAAAATTGCAGCCAGGATGCCCACAAATAAAGGAATTAAAAATGTAAAGTGTGGTCGATGCAATGTGACTTCAAGATCAAACTTAACGATGCCCTTGATCCAGTCTGTATCAAAAGACTTAATGGCATTAATCAAACGAGGATATATCCCGAATATCAATGCCATGGTGCCTCCGCTCACACCGGGCACGACATCGGCGGCGCCCATGCCAAAACCTTTAGCAATAAGTTTAAGCGATTCTTTCAATGATCACCGCCATCATACTAGTTATGATATTGGGCGCTCAATTCGTGCACCGCATCGATAAAGATAGCAACATTCTCAGGATCAATATGCTGATGTATTCCATGGCCAAGATTAAATACATGACCACTCCCGTGCCCATAGCTTTCAAGTACTGCAGCAACTTCCTGTCTAATCACTTCAGGTGAGGCGTACAAAACACAGGGATCAAGATTACCTTGTAGAGCGACTTGATCACCCACCTCGCCACGGACATCACCCAGGTTTTTGGTCCAGTCCACACCAATAGCGTCACAACCTGTCTCTGCAATATCCTTGACCCAATCACCACCGCCTTTGGTAAACAGTGTGACAGGTATCACTTGTCCATCATATTGACGATCAAGCTGACTTATAATCTTCTGCATATAGTGTAAGGAAAATTGTTGATAGCTCAACGGTGTTAAAATTCCACCCCAGGTATCGAAGATCATTACCGCCTGGGCACCTGCCGCGATCTGTGCATTCAGATACAATGTAACGGAATCTGCCAGAACACTTAACAGGTGATGCATGGATTCAGGATCGTCATACATCAAACCCTTCACAAAACCGAATTCTTTGGTGGGTCCGCCCTCAACCATATAAGTCGCCAGTGTCCATGGACTGCCTGAAAAACCAATCAATGGCACACTGCCACCCAGCTCTTTACGAATCAATCTGACAGCATCCATCACATAGCCTAAATCGGATTCTGGATCAGGGACTGACAATGCTTTAATCTCATTCGCTGTCCTCACTGGTTTATCAAACTGTGGACCAACTTTCTCGACCAGGTTCAATCC
>JAKZTI010000122.1:0-27254 GCA_047517145.1 Gammaproteobacteria bacterium | reverse complement strand
GGAGAAACCTCTATCAACTCAGTCTTGAATCCATGTTGCTCGCCCCAACGCAAATACATACGCAATAACATATCCGCCCAGTCCTGCGCTTCTGTACCGCCCGAACCCGATTGAATATCCAGAAATGTATTATTGGCATCCATTTCACCAGAGAACATACGGCGAAATTCTAGCTCGGCCAGGCGCTTCTCAAAACCATCTAAATCTTCGATGATTGACTCAAGGACTTCTTCATCGTCTTCTTCCTGCGCCATCAACAACATTTCATTGGTATCACTTAAGCCACTGTCCATATCATCAATGGTCTTAACCACTAACTCTAAAGATGCACGTTCCTTGCCCAATGCCTGAGCACGCTCAGGATCATCCCAAAGGGTAGGTTCTTCTAATTCAAGCAGGACTTCGGTTAGACGTTCAGATTTGTTTTCGTAGTCAAAGATACCCCCTCAAGGCATCGGTTCTTCCTTGCATATCCTTGATGTGATTGAGGTAGGGACTAATTTCCATGATGGTTGAATAGTAACAGGCTAATTAATAATTATATTGTTGTGAAATCGGGCGCTATTGTAATGTAATCAATACAGACTTTCACCCTGACCTGTGCAATATATCGTCAGTGATAGCTTATGAATAGAAATTGGAGGCTGGGGTTGGATTCGAACCAACATAGGCGGCGTTGCAAGCCGCTGCATGCGCTATTCTGCCACCCAGCCATAATTCTTTAGATAATCATTTGCGTCTTTAATTAAGCTGCGAGTGTTTCAGCCTTCTGTCCCAGTAGAATCTTTTTCGATTCTTCCGTAACAGTTGGTATCGTATTAATGGTGCTACCTATTTCATAAGCACTGATTGTTGCAGGCCGAGCTTTTATCTGCTCATACCAACGTTTTAGATTTGGAAAATCAATCAAATCCTGTTTTAACCTTTTATAAATAGCAACCCAGGGATAACTCGCCATATCTGCAATCGAATATTCACCTGCAAAA
The DNA here is from genome assembly GCA_047517145.1 of Gammaproteobacteria bacterium. Classification (GTDB taxonomy): domain Bacteria; phylum Pseudomonadota; class Gammaproteobacteria; order Eutrophobiales; family Eutrophobiaceae; genus SMWN01. The sequence continues at coordinate 26,268 of JAKZTI010000122.1, read as the reverse complement.
TATTCTTGATTTGCCAGTTGCTTATCCATGACCTTGAACAATCGCGCTGTTTCATCAATATAACGATTGATGGCATAAGGTAAATGTTCTGGTGCATAGTGAGCAAAATGTAAATTTTGTCCTGCAAAGGGACCAAGACCACCCATCTGCCAAAATAACCATTGCAATACCTCTGCACGGCCTTTGATATCCTCCGGAATAAACCTGCCTGTTTTTTCTGCCAGATAAAGCAGGATGGCACCCGATTCAAAGATGCCAATAGGTGTATCGCCTTCTATCGGGTCATGATCAACAATAGCCGGCATCTTGTTATTGGGTGATATTTTCAAAAATTCCGGTTTGAATTGTTCACCCTTGCTGATATTCACAGGAATTATCCGGTACGGGATTCCTGTCTCTTCCAGAAACTGCAGGACTTTGTATCCATTTGGTGTTGTCCAAAAATAAAAATCAATCATGTTATTTCTCCTGATAAAACTATTGTTGTTACCGGAATATTTAGTCTGCTTGCGAAGAATTTTGATTAAGCAGAATGGATGCAATTTTCTTTGCCTGATCCGCAGCATCTTTGTTGCCACTGACATGCGCATCTACAATGGCACCCTCGATCAACAAATTTAATTGTTGGGATAATTCTTCCGGGTTATCTACTTCAGCTTGAACAGCAAGCTCACGTATATATTCTCGCACCAGGCGTTTATGTTCAGCACATACGATATGTGATGGGCTGTTAGCCTCAGAATATTCTGCTGATGCATTAATAAACATGCATCCGGCGAAATCTTTTTCCTGAATCCACTCACCTACCGCATCAAAAATTGACAGTAATCGTTCTTTAGCTGTGCCGCCAAGACGTTCTGTCTTTCTCATAAGACTGTTTCTGAACAACTCATCTCTTTTCCTTAAGGCTGCAAGCACAAGCTCATCCTTTGACTTGAAATGATTGTACAAAGTCTTCTTGGAGACTCCGGCCTCTTTGATGATTCGGTCAATACCGGTGGCATGAAAGCCATTCTGATAGAACAGCTTTTGCGCCACCGAAATAATCTGATCTCTTTTAGATAGTGCGGGCATCATTAATCCTTCCGTTCATAGTATACAGACCAGTATACCATTAAATTGTTCCATAATACTATATATTTAAAATAAATACATATAACTCATTGTTAATTGACATATAATAATGTGGTAAATAGGTATCAATATATGTTCCCGATAATATTTTCTAAAATATGCTTGACATAGTAGACAGAACGGTCTATCTTCAGTTCAAGGTAGACAGATCAGTTTACTTTGATTTGTTGCAAATGATTAATAGACGAGGAACAAGGTAATGAAAAAACAGATTAAACCACCATTTAACGCAGAAACGGCAAAACAAAAGGTCCAGCTTGCGGAGGATTTATGGAACACCAGGGATCCAAAGAAGATCTCTCTTGCCTATGCAGAGGATTCTCAATGGCGTAACCGCAATGAATTTGTAGAAGGTCGGGAAGCTATCGCTCAATTACTGACAAGGAAATGGAAGCGAGAGTTGGATTACAAACTGAAAAAGAATTTGTTCATTTTCTCAGATAATCGAATTGCGGTTCATTTTGAATACGAATATCACGATGACAGTGGCCAGTGGTTTCACGCATTTGGTAACGAACATTGGGAGTTCGACGAGGATGGTCTGATGCGAACTCGTGATGCCAGCATTAATGAACTTGCAATTAATTCCAATGAACGATCAATTCACTAGCACAATAAACAGATAAGGAGAATGAAAATGGCACATACAAACTTAACTCTTTTAATTAAAAGACTGAATAGCGATCTTATAGCCCTATTCCTAATCGTCTTTGCCCTTATTCAGGTACCGGTACAAGCAAAATCAACCTCTTCATATGAAGATGTAAAATACAAAACCGTTGAGATAAATGGCCTGGATATTTTTTATCGTGAAGCAGGCAATCCTGATAACCCGACTATCCTGTTGTTACACGGATTCCCTACCTCATCACATATGTTTCGTGATCTGATTCCTCAATTAGCAGACCGATATCATCTGGTCGCACCTGATTACCCGGGTTATGGATACAGTTCTATGCCAGGTGTAGATGAGTTTGAATATAGCTTTGATAACGTGGCCAATATCGTCGATAAATTTATAGATAAGGTCGGGCTGAAAACCTATAGCCTGTATTTGATGGACTATGGTGCACCGATTGGTTTCCGCATCGCTACTAAACACCCGGAACGTGTTGAAGGATTAATTATTCAAAACGGTAATGCCTATGTTGAAGGTATTGATAACAATTTCTGGGAACCAATCCAGGCCTACTGGAAGGATCGGAAAGCAGTGAATCAAGGTTTAGATAATGATTGGTGGAAAAATGTTAAACAGGCTTACAACAATCCAAATATGACGAATGATGAAGCGCTACGCTTTCTTCTGACAGAAGGTGCGACAAAATGGCAGTACACCAATGGTGTTCGTAACGTTGAAACCGTTAGTCCTGACACCTGGGATCATGTCCAGCCCTTACTGGACCGCAAAGGCAATAATGAAATTCAGCTGGAGATGTTCTATAGCTACGGTACAAATCCACCTCTCTATCCTGAATGGCAGGCGTACTTGCGTGAACATCAACCACCGACATTAATTGTCTGGGGGAAGAATGATGAAATCTTTCCACCAGCAGGGGCACATCCTTACAAGCGTGACCTAAAAAAGGTTGATTTTCATTTGCTGGATACGGGTCACTTTGCCCTTGAAGAAGATGGAGAAGTGATTGCCGAACATATCAGACATTTTTTAAGCAACAAAAACATAGCCAGTAACTAAAGCTATGTAGACTCACACATAATATAATATATAAGCAGAGGCCATCATCACTCAAATGATGGCCTCTTTCATACGATCTGGAGAACAACCATGAGAGAGTATACAAGTGATATCGCCTTTACCGACAAGGTCAAAGAGATACAAAAGCAAAAGGGTTCTCGCAATAGCTATGCACATATGGAACAACGTGGGAGCTGGGAAAGTACTGTTACCAAGCAGCTCAGAGACTTCATTGCTGAACGTGATTCCTTTTATATGGCGACAGTAAGTTCTGAAGGCCAGCCATATATCCAGCACCGCGGTGGACCAAAAGGCTTTTTAAAAGTAATCGATGATCGCACGCTGGGTTTTGCAGACTTTGCAGGTAACAGGCAGTACATCTCTTATGGCAATCTGGAAGAGAATAATAATGTGTGTCTGTTCTTCATGGATTATCCGAATCGTACCCGTATCAAGCTATGGGGCACATCAGAAGTCATTGAAGATGATGAAGCATTAATAAAACAACTTTCGGTATCCGATTATAAAGGTGAAGTCGAACGTGCGTTCATCATTCATGTCGAAGCCTGGGACAGAAATTGCCCACAGCACATTAATCCTCGTTATACAAAACAAGAGATTCGTGATCTTGAAGTATGCGAGAGTTGTGAACCGAAGGAGGAATAATAGGGGTGATAAAAATCACCACAAATGTATCCATTCCTGATGATGAAATTGAGCTTTCAGCCATCCGCGCTCAGGGGGCTGGAGGACAGAATGTAAATAAAGTTTCTTCGGCGATTCATTTGCGCTTTGATATCAGTGCGTCTTCACTACCCATCCTTTATAAACAGCGTCTATTAAAACTCCAGGACCGGCGTATTAATAAAGAAGGTGTGATTATTATCAAGGCGCAACAATTTCGAACCCAGGAAAAAAACCGGGATGATGCCCTTGAGCGCTTACAGGAAATAATTAAAGGTGTCACAGTTGTTCAAAAAAGGAGGAAGCCGACCAAACCAAGCAAAGGGTCAAAGGTAAAACGACTGGATAGCAAAACTAAACGAGGTAAAACGAAGGCATTACGGGGCAGAGTTTCAGAATAAAACTAAAACTTTAAAAGAGAAGTAACAAAGAAGGAAAAATAAGTTCAAAACTTATCTGTCCCATTTACCACTAAATTATAATTCTCTATTGTAGGCAGAGTAATATTGCTTCAATTCGTTCAATGTTTCTTCAATGGTGAAGGATACTAAAGTTGCATTGCAATCAAGATTGGTTAATGCGCTAAGATTTGCATCCTTTTCCCCTGCAGCACGTAACCTTATTGAGAAATCATTATTCACGCTATTAATATCCGAGTATATTTTCTCAAAATCATTCAGATCAATATTTATAGAATCAGATTCGGTATCCTTATTGAATAAATATTGCGCCAATATATACACGCTTAGTGATCTGAACGATGTTTCCAGGGGTGATGCAAAAGGCAAATGAAATCGTGCCATAGGTCTAAGATGATCCAGCACAGGACACCCGCTAGTTGACATAATTATTCCCATTAGGGAGCTTAGCGCTTCTTCGACGGTTGTTCTTTTTTTATACGTCCTGTCTTCTGTTGTGACTGTAACGAAGATACTCTCATGCGACATTACTGCATTAAATTTTTCAGTAAGGTTGTTTAAATTAAGTGCAACTGGGCAATATTCATTGTCAATTTCTGATAGTGGGCAATTTGTACATTTATTGTAAGTGAGCTTAGCCCATTTCGGAGCGTCACTTATTTCGCTATTTGCAAAAGTAAGTGTTTCCCTGTCCAATTGAAGTGAAAAGGTTTTATCTGTTCCATCATCAAAGTTAAAGCAATATGTAATTATTATAGGATCATTCATTAAGAAAATGACTCCTCCCTCAAGTCTCTAGAAATAGGAACACCTTATTTCGAACAGAAGTAAAACAGTTACGCTAAAATAATTCAAGAGAGATATTCGCCTATCTGGAAATACTAATTGACAGGTTCTATATTTTCTATCATCAATTGTAACTGTCGTCGGCCACGAAATTTATTGATATCCAGATGGCACACAGAGTGTGCCTGTTCATATATTTCTAACCAAACATCTGATAAAAGTATCTACTACTGCTATTTTGAAAAATGGCCTATTAGCACACCAAGTCCTATAAATATTAATCCACCGATTATTCCGACTTTTGTATAAAAATAATTATCTTCATTGACTTCACTGCCGGATTCCATAGTAATTATACCAATTTTCCTTGGCATATCTGATAGCTTGAGGACTTCTTTAAAGTCGGAATAATAACGACTTTCTGTTGGTTGTAATACGCCTGTAATAACATTATTCGTTACAACACTCGCTTCCTTGTCTTTCGTCGTCTTTACGTAAAGACTGGCATCCGTATCTTCAACTGCTACATGGTACTCGGCACTTTCACTCAAGCCACCTATATATGTATCTATCACAAGGGCATCATATGGAATATTGCCACCACCGCCTTTTGAAAATGTGCTTTTAATATCTGAAAGATTGTGCCGTAATTCATAATTCTTGTTTATATTTTTCAACTCCGATAGTCGGCCAGTAAAACTGGCTTGATTAAGCCATTCTTTTTTAGCTGTTTCATCACTATTGAAACTATTAAAAGGGGCAGAGAAAACCCAAATCTTCCCATTTGTTCCCATCAACGGTGCCATGAATCTAATCGAGCTAGCTGTCTTTACATTGTCTTCGGTTACGCGCATGGTTTCCATTTCTATATAATCGCCAGCAACAGGAAGTGCAATTTCAACAATAGTTCCGATAAAATCAGATGCTTTGATACTTCCAGGCTCAATAGATTGTATATCCCACGGGGCATATCGGGTATAAGCAGGATAATCAAGATGCGTGGAAAAAAGTCGACCATTCGGATCAAGACTGCCAGAAAAACTAATATAGTGTTTGTCAGTACCTGCAATCAACTGCTTTAGTTTGCTGGTATCGACCATTTCCGGATTTTCATTAACAGGATCACTATAATTTATGTAGTTATCTATACCTCCCCAGAGGAAGAACAATCCCAGTAAGATGAAACCCCACTTAAACATTATATTGCTCCTAGTCTATATCGTCCCTGGTTGTTATCTGTATCGACGAAAGCAGTGAGAACTTTAACATTATATATAAAAAATGGTGTCTGCACCTAAAAGTCATAAAAGGGTCAGAATATATTTTAGTACCACCTTTGTACAATCAACGATTCCTGCGATTGATAATTATCACTCCTGCTAGATGACGGGTTCTATATTTTCTATCATCAACTGTAATTGGCGACGGCCCCTGAACTCATTAATATCCAGACGATAGACAGTATGCACTCGCTCAGGTTTTTCTGACCAGGCTTCATCGGTAAAATTAAATGCGATGGCATCAATAATCTTGCCCTGCCCCTTTCCATTAACCTGAGCACGTAGTTGTAACTTTAAATGTTTTTCACCAACGATTCGACTCTCGATCAGTTCAAACTCGCCATCAAATTGAGGTTCTGGAAACCCCTGCCCCCACGGTCCTGCTTTCTGAATATCATTGGCTAAACCAATGGTAATCTCTGTTGCGGTAAGTTCTCCATCTGAAAGCAAACTGCCGTTGAGATCTTCCTCAGCAAGAAACCTCCTTAATTCTTGATCAAATGCTTTTTTGAAAGCATCAAAATCTATTTCTTTAAGCGTCAAACCAGCGGCCATGGCATGACCACCAAATTTATCAATCAAACCGGGGTTTTGTCCTGCAATGGTATCCAGCACGTCGCGAATTTGAACACAGGAGATTGAACGTGCTGAACCTTTAATAAGTCCATCCTTGTCCCTGGCGAACGCAATCACCGGTCGGTGGAGTTTGTCTTTTATTTTTGAAGCAAGGATCCCGACCACGCCCTGATGCCAGTCTTCATTAAATAAACACACACCGAATGGCATTTCAGTATCATCCAGATCAAGTTCAGTAATATCAATTAAAGCCTGTTCCTGCATATCACTCTGAATCTCGCGTCTCTCTTTATTCAGCTCATCCAGTCTGACTGCCATATTTCTGGCCTGCATCTCATCGTCGCTCATTAAACATTCAATGCCTAATGCCATATCACTTAATCGTCCGGCTGCATTTAACCTGGGCCCGACAGCGAAGCCCATATCCTGTGCAGTGACTCTTTCCAGTGTTCGATTTGCAGCAAGCAAAAGTGCCTTGATGCCGGGACGGCAATTACCAGAACGAATCCGTGCCAAACCTTGTGATACCAGTAAACGATTATTTCGATCCATAGGCACAACATCAGCCACTGTCCCCAGAGCAACCAGATCCAGTAATTCTGCCAGGTTTGGTTCTGTTAATTTTTGTTCCTGGAACCAGTTCTGATCGCGAAGATGTGCCCTGAGGGCAACCAGGATATAAAACATGACGCCAACACCCGCTAACATTTTACTTTGGAATTTATCTCCGACCTGATTCGGATTGACGATGGCATTGGCATTCGGTAATTGTTCCCCGGGAAGATGGTGATCGGTAATCAACACATCAATGCCTTTATCGCGTGCAAGCTGCACGCCTTCTACACTGGAAATACCGTTATCCACTGTCACCAGAAGATCGGGGCTCATTTTAGCAGCCACTTCGACAATCTCAGGACTTAAACCGTAGCCGAACTCAAAACGATTTGGTACGACATAAACCACATCGGTTGCACCCATTTGTCTCAAACCTTGCAGGCCCACTGTACAACTCGTAGCGCCATCGGCATCAAAGTCTGCAACGATGAGTATTCTTTTATCGTTCTTGATCGCGTCTGCCAATAGTGCGACAGCCTCCTGGATATTGCTCAGATCTTCAAAAGGCAACAACTTTTGTAAGGAGTAATCAAGATCATCAGCGGTTTTAATATCTCGGGCTGCATAGACGCGCTTTAAAACTGGATGAATGTCATTCGGCAAATCAATTGCTTCAGTAAGGGTGCGACGTTTAATTTCAGGAGGCATATTATAAATAACAAGCTATTGGCGGTAAGTCAGAAACGGTTTTTGTCTGCGCCAGAATTTTTTGAATGAAGATTTTGTTATGGATAGTTTATTTTCACCTGTTAACAAGATTAACTCATCCAGTTCTTTTTGTTTGATTAAATTTTCAATCTCAGCAAACCATTCTTCTTCCAGATAGCCCAGGAAATCCTGCCAACCATTATGATCAAAATATTGTTGGTGGCGCAGACCGAAGGAAATAACTGCCAATACATTAGCCCCTTCTTCTGATTGATTGATAAGCGCTTCGAGTGAGTCAGGTAAATCCGCATAAGGAGATCCTGTCAGAATAGACAGACCCTGTGTCGTGACTTCGTCAGCAAATACGCGTGACCAGATCTGCTTTCTAGATTTTGGCAATTCACCTGCTCCCCATAACCAAACACCATTTACAGGTAACTCACCGCGCTGCTCCCGTTCATCATTCAATGGGCTGTTATACAGACTCATCTGAGCTTCATTGGAAAGTTGATCCCATAAAACCTTGTTATTACCGATAGCTGAGTATTTATCTATATCGTCGCCGACGACTTCGTGTATTGGCGTGGTACTTATCTCGGGTAACTGTTTTAATTTAAGATACCAGCGATTGTTGGTCGGTGCTTCTAACTCAATGTCTCTTTCAGTAAATACTTGCTGAAGATCGGCGGCAAGAATTAATGCCTCGTGCTTATCAAGATTGAATGAGGAATTATCCAATAGCACAACGGCATCACGCTCTGGACGAAGGTGAACTGGATCAGCACGCATCCATACCCCTTCAAGATCATGATCATCATCGACAAGACGCGTAACTGCTGCAACCGGATAATCATGAGCCTGTTTTGGGAAACCGAATAACTGAAATAGGGTCTGGGTGAAACCCGTAGCCTGGATACTTTTTGATGTACCGAATCTTAAATATCTTTCTATGGCGGAAACATTTAGTGTAATTCCGGAGGGCGTGTCGCTTACAGGGCCGAAAAATCCCGGGATGAAAAGTGTTAGCTTGCGCATTTTTTGGTATGTCTTTAAGACATATTATCGAGAATTGCTTTCTTCACTTCTTCCATCTCAGCATTGATCTTCACTACCGGTGCTGTGCTTTGTGCAATGGCAGTATCAGGATCTTTCAGGCCATGGCCGGTTAAAGTACAAACGATGGTACTACCTTCCTGTATTTTCCCGGACTTGATATCCCGCATAGCGCCGGCCAGTGATGTCGCTGATGCTGGTTCACAAAAGACACCTTCATTTTCTGCCAGAAGTTTTTGTGCGGACAGAATTTCTTCATCATCACATTCATCAAACCAGCCACCGGATTCCTTATTCACGATCCACGCATTATCCCAGGACTGTGGATGCCCAATACGAATGGCTGTGGCAATGGTTTCTGGATCATCAACCATGGCACCACGCATGAACGGCGCAGAACCGCTAGCCTGATAGCCCACCATCTTTGGTTTGGGACCTGAAAGCGGACCACCTGCATAACGACAATGTCCATCACACAAACTACAGGCATCAGTAACATGTCCACAGTCATCTGCTGCGTATTCACTATAACCAATCCAGTGCGCAGTAATATTGCCTGCATTACCCACGGGTAAACAATGAAAGTCTGGTGCTCTTTCCAGTTCTTCTACAATTTCAAATGCGGCTGTTTTCTGTCCTTGCAATCGATAAGGGTTGATTGAATTGACAATCGTCACAGGTGTTTCATTAGCCACTTCCTTGACCAGGCGCATACCATCATCGAAGTTACCCTTGACCTGAATAATCACGGCACCTTCCATCATCGCCTGTGCTAATTTACCTTGAGCAATCTTGCCATCAGGAATCAATACAAAGGCGGTAATCCCTGCGCGAGCGGCATAGGCCGCGGCAGATGCAGAGGTATTACCAGTCGATGCACAGATGATTGCCTTTGATCCTTCTTCAACCGCCTTGGTCACGGCCAGGGTCATACCACGATCCTTAAAAGAACCGGTGGGATTCAGACCTTCGTACTTCACATAGATATCGACATCCTTGCCCAGCGAACGAGGGATATTATTTAATTTGATTAAAGGCGTGTTACCCTCGCCTAGACTAATAATGCGTGTGTCATCACTGACTGGTAAGCGGTCATGATAGCGTTCTATTAATCCGGTATAACGTTGTCTAAAACTCATGACAAAGTTTCCATACGGATTCGCGTAATGTCGCCTTCTATCACATCAAGATCTTTAATCTTTGCGATGGCTTCATTCATATTCTTTTCCTGTACACGTTGTGTCAGAAAAATAATCGGCACATGTGTTGCCCCTGCTTCAGGTTCTTTTTGCAGAATGGCTTCGATACTGATACCTGAATCTCCGATAATTTTCGTGACTTCAGCCAGTACACCCGGGCGATCAATCGCCTGCATGCGTAAATAATAAGCCGTCTCCACTTCTTCCATGGGTAATATCGGCATATCCGATAATTCGCCAGGCTGGAATGCCAGATGAGGTACACGATTTTCAGGATCGCTGGTCAGGGCACGAACAATATCCACAACATCACCAATAACAGCGGAGGCGGTCGGCTCTGAACCAGCACCAGCACCGTAATATAGTGTCGGACCTACGGCATCGCCTTTCACCAGTACGGCATTCATCACACCATCGACATTTGCAATGAGTCGGCGGTGGGGGATCAGTGTTGGATGCACTCGCATCTCAATCCCATTATCAGTTTTGCGCGTAATGCCTAAATGTTTAATGCGATAACCCAGCTCAGAGGCATATACAACATCCTGTTGTTCAATCTTAGCGATACCTTCGATATAGGTTTTATCAAACTGCAGCGGAATACCAAAAGCAATCGAGCCGATGATGGTCAGTTTATGCGCGGCATCGATACCTTCAACATCAAAGGTTGGATCGGCCTCTGCATAACCGAGTTCCTGAGCTTCTTTTAAGACATCATCAAAATCTCTGCCTTTCTCGCGCATCTCGGTCAGGATATAATTACTCGTACCATTGATAATACCGGCTGCCCACTGGATTTGATTGGCGGCCAGGCCTTCACGCATGGCCTTAATAATGGGTATGCCACCGGCAACAGCAGCTTCAAATGCAACAGTGACGCCTTTTTCCTGAGCGGCTGCAAATATCTCATTGCCATGCATGGCGATCAAAGCCTTGTTTGCAGTGACAACATGCTTGCCGTTGTTAATTGCTTCCAGAACCAGTTCCTTCGCGGGGGAATAACCACCGATGAGTTCAATGATAATTTCGACATCGGGATCATTTACAACGGCGAAGGCATCATCAGAAATCTTTTCAATATTATCCAGGCCTGTAATTGCATCTGCGTTGTATTCTTTTGCAGCTGCATGACTGATCTGAATTCCGCGTCCTGCTCTACGCGCAATCTCTTCAGCGTTACGGCTTAATACACTGACAGTGCCGCCACCGACAGTGCCTAAACCTAATAAACCTACCTTAACTGGTTTCATACTCAAATTATCTCTTGCTTAGTTATTGCCGGATGCCGCTGAAGGGACATCATCTTGCAGCATCGCTTGAATACCACTCATGGCCTTGTTGGTTCTTTCATCATCTTCAATCAAGGCAAAACGAACATATTTATCACCATAGTCACCGAAACCTACACCGGGTGAGACAGCAATTTTTGCATCGGTTAATAGTTTCTTGGAAAATTCCAGAGATCCCATGTGTTGAAATTGTTCAGGAATCTCAGCCCAGACAAACATGGTAGCTTTGGGTCTCTCAACCTTCCATCCAGCTGCGTTCAGACCATCACATAAAATATTTCTTCGATGTTGATACAAACTACAAATATCACTGACACATTGTTGGTCTTCTTCCAGCGCCGCGACAGATGCGATCTGAATTGGCGCGAATAAACCATAATCCAGATAGGACTTCATTCTGGTTAAGGCATTCACCAATGTCTGATTTCCGACCATGAAACCTACACGCCAGCCGGGCATGTTGTAGCTCTTGGATAATGAGAAAAACTCCACTGCAATATCCTTGGCACCCGGGACTTCCAGGATCGAAGGCGCTTTATATCCATCGAATACAATGTCGGCATAAGCCAAATCCTGGATCACCCAGATATCATGTTCTTTTGCTATCGCAATGACATGTTCAAAAAATTTTAAATCAACACATTGTGCTGTCGGGTTACTTGGAAAATTGATCAATAACATCTTTGGTTTTGGCAAAGCGTTCTTGATAGATCTTTCCAGCTCTTCGAAAAAATCGACGTCCGGACCAATCGGCACATGGTGTACATCTGCGCCGGCAATTATGAAACCATAAGGATGGATCGGGTAAGAAGGGTTTGGTACCAGAACAGTGTCGCCTTTATCCACAACAGCCATGGCCAAATGTGCCAGACCTTCTTTGGAACCTATGGTAACGATCGCTTCTGTTTCAGGATCCAGATCAATGTCATAACGGTTTTTGTACCAGTTACAGATTGCTTCACGCAAAGGCTTGATTCCGCGTGACACGGAATAACGATGCATCTCTTCGTGTCTGGACGCTTCGACCATAGCCTCAATAATATGTTTGGGCGTAGGCTGGTCTGGATTACCCATCCCGAAATCGACGATATCCTCGCCGCGCTGTCGCGCTTGCATCTTCAGATCGTTAACAATATTGAAGACGTAAGGCGGTAACCGTTGTATTCTTGAAAATTCTTCGTTCAACTGACAACCCATCTACTTACTTAAAAAAGCGTGCAAGTATACGGCATACAAGGAATAGAGTCATTTCCGGAAGGGCCCTTCACACAAAAATATTTATGATAAAAGTCGCTGCAATACAAATGATTTCCACGACGGATGTGGATGAAAATCTGCAATCTGCATCAGAGTTAATCGCCCAGGCAGCCGGACAAGGCGCCAAATTCCTGCTTTTGCCAGAAAATTTTCCATTCATGGGCCATGAAGAGCACGATAAAGTTGCCATCCTGGAGTCCTTTGGCAAGGGTCCGATACAGGATTTTTTGTCCGAACAGTCACAAAAACATGGGATCTGGCTGATGGGCGGTACCATTCCCTTACGGGCATCAGATGCCAATAAGGTTAGGCCTGCCTGCCTGCTTTATGATCCGCAAGGAAAATGCACTTCCAGATATGACAAGATGTATCTATTCGATGCCATGGTTGATGAAGACAGCGATGAAAGCTATCAGGAATCAAATACGCTGGAAGCAGGCGATGAAATAGTGGTGGCCGAGACACCGTTTGGCAATATTGGCATGTCGATTTGTTATGACCTGCGTTTCCCTGAGCTTTATCGGGCCATGCTTAAAAGTGATGTCAATATCATCACGGTACCTTCTGCTTTCACGGCGACCACGGGCGAGGCACATTGGGAATCTTTACTTCGTGCCCGTGCAATCGAGAACCTTTGTTATGTCATTGCCTCTAATCAGGGAGGAAAACATATAAATGATCGAGAAACCTGGGGACATAGTATGATTATCGACCCATGGGGAAATATTCTTGATTGTATTGAAAAGGGACCGGGCTTTGCCATCGCGGATATTGACCTGGAAAAACAGATAAATCTGCGTAAGAATTTTCCTTGTCTTGAACATAGGGTTTTAACTAATTAATTATTTATGAGTATTGGAATACAAAAAATATATGGGTAATGCACTAGACGTCGCCAAGACACATCTGCTGGATAACAGTGGCCTGGATACCAATGATATTCAGAAGACACTGGATCAGTTAATGGCCCATGATATTGATGATGCCGATCTCTATTTCGAATCATCTCGTGCGGAATCCTGGGTGTTGGAAGATAGTATCGTCAAGGAAGGTTCTCATAGTATTGATCAGGGCGTTGGTGTCCGCGCGATCAGTGGTGAAAAAACCGGATTCGCCTACTCAGATGAAATTGTATTACCTGCATTAAACAATGCGGCAACTGCTGCACGCGCGATAGCGCGGAGTGGCGGAGAAGGCAAACTTCAAGCCTGGAAACAACAATCTCAGGTTTCACTTTATCAACCCCTGGATCCACTGGCATCGATCAGCGCCGAAAAAAAAGTCGAGTTGTTAAAAAATATTGATCAACGGGCAAGACAAAAAGATCCCCGTGTTAAACAAGTCATGGTTGGTCTTTCGGGTCTACATAACACCATCCTTGTGGCGGGAATTGATGGTACTTTTGCTGGTGATGTCCGTCCCTTAGTCAGATTAAACATCAATGTCATTGTTGAAGAAAATGGGCGCTTCGAGAAAGGTGGTTCAGGCGGTGGCGGTCGATTCTCTTATGATTATTTTCTTAATGAAGAACTGACCAATTCTTATATAGATGAGGCAGTCCAACAGGCGTTGCTTAATCTGGAAGCTGTCGCAGCACCTGCAGGCAACATGACTGTGGTACTCGGTTCGGGTTGGCCAGGCATTATGTTACATGAAGCCATTGGGCACGGACTTGAAGGCGATTTCAATCGCAAGAAAACATCGGCCTTTTCCGGACGAATGGGTCAACGCGTTGCCACACCTGAAGTCACCATCGTTGATGACGGCACTATTACCGACCGTCGTGGTTCCTTGAATATTGATGACGAAGGCACCAGAACAGAAAGCACCACCTTGATCGAACGCGGTATATTGGTCAATTACATGCAGGACAAGCAGAATGCGAAACTGATGGGAATGAAACCCACCGGTAATGGCCGACGAGAATCCTATGCGCACCTGCCGATGCCACGGATGACCAATACCTACATGCTCGGCGGTGAAGAAGACCCGGAAGATATTATTAAATCCGTCAATAAAGGCATCTATGCGGTGCAGTTTGGCGGTGGACAAGTCGATATCACCAACGGCAAATTTGTCTTTAGTGCCAGCCAGGCTTATCTCATCGAAGACGGTAAAGTCACACGACCCATCAAAGGTGCCACGATTATCGGTAGTGGCCCAGACGTATTGACCAAAGTCTCAATGGTCGGTAACGACATGGCACTAGATTCCGGAATCGGTACTTGCGGTAAAGATGGCCAATCTATTCCAGTTGGCGTTGGACAGCCTACGATGCGTATAGACGATCTGACCGTGGGTGGAACAGCAACCTAAAACAAATATTCATTACCTAATGACAGATTAGATGCTAATTTTCCGAGTGTATACTAGGCTCTGTTTTAATGGATAACGAAATCCTTCAGTCGATCGTTGAGATGACACGCCAGCACGATCTGGACTCACTTGAATATAGTCTCGCTGCCACACTAGCTGAACTGGTCCCTGCCCACCGTATTTCACTTAATAAATTCTTGAAGGATGATAATTATGATCAGCTTGAGGAAGTCGTTCATCTTACTATTGAAACAGGTTCTAAAAACAAGCCCAGATATAAATGGAATCATGAACCCAAAATAATTAAGACAGATAAATACATAACATTATGTTTAGAAGGGCTCAAACCAGTGAACTATAAAAATAATGGAATGATATGTTTGCTTATGCCAATTTTATCGCGTAACAAAATTATCGGCGTATTATCCATTGATAGTAATCAGGAATTGTCTGAATTTGAAACATTAATAGACGGGTTTACCAGAATATATGGCAATTATTTATACATACTCAATGAAAGTGAACGTGATAAATTAACCGGGCTATATAATCGCCGTACATTTGATAACAAACTTAATCGTTTGCTTAAAATGCAACACACAAAGCAACAGGAGTATATCTTCTCAAAATCTATTGATGAAAAAAGAAAGATAATAGATACATCATATGCATGGTTGGTGATGCTGGATATCGATGATTTCAAAGTTGTTAACGACACGTTTGGCCATCTTTATGGAGATGAAGTTATCTTACTCATTTCACAAAAAATGAAAGAGTGTTTCAGAAATACTGACCTGTTATTTCGTTTTGGTGGTGAAGAATTTGTGATTATTTTAGAACCTATCCCTGCTGACAAAGCCCATACGGTTCTGAATAACTTCCGCAAGGCAATTGCAGATCATAACTTTCCACAGATAGACAAGGTTACAATCAGCATTGGTTATGCCGTCATTGGGGAGAACGATTATCCACCCACTATTTTAAATCTTGCTGATCTTGCACTTTATTATGCCAAAGAGCATGGCAAAAATTGTACGTATAACTATGAATCACTTGTCGCCGATGGTGAGATACAGGATCAGAAAAAAAGTGGCGCGATTGATCTGTTCTAGATTTGATCTATTTTGAGTTTTACTGAATTAGCTTAATCCTTTACAAAAGCCCAGGCGATTATCATTGCCAGAAAAGCTGTGATGGATGCAATACTAAAACAGGCCGTTGCACCTAAGGTCTCCCAGCCAAAACCTGTGAGTAAACTTCCAATAGCGAATCCGGCCCCGAAGCTGGTACTGCTGTATAAGCCCTGCCCCCTGCCCTGCAATTTTCCTCTGAAATATTTATGCACGTATTGAATGGCGACTGCGTGACATATACCAAAGGTGGCTGCATGTAAAAGCTGGGCAAGACAAAGTAACAACAGGTTATCTACGAAAAATGCAATTAATAACCAGCGGACACTTGCTAAAAACAAACTCAGCAAAAATAATTTTCTTAATCCAGAGACAACAATTAGTCTATGCATAAATAGAAACAGCACTACTTCGGCAACGACACCCAGCGCCCACATCTGCCCGATGAAGGAACTGGAATATCCATGATCTTCCAGATAGATAGAATAAAATGTGTAATAAGGGCCATGACTTGCGAGCATCAAAAAGCAGGCCAGCAACAATGCAATAACTTTAGGTTTGCTGAGAATTGTTTTCAGGGATTCATGTGACTCATCATGTGGTTCTGGCGGCGTATCCGGGATCGACAATGTCACTAACCAGACCAGAGCTATTGAGACCAGCAGAATCAATGGCACATAACTGATGCTGAGTGTTTCAAAGACTATTCCAAGTCCCCAGACAATAATAATGAAACCTACCGATCCCCATAAACGAATGATGGTATAGGCGTGAGATGACTCGCCAAGATGCGAGAGTGTAGACGCTTCTATTTGAGGTAGGGATGCGCTCCAGAATATAGCGAACAGAAACATGATGAACACAAGTGCCCGGAAATCTTTCACGAATAACACTGCAATAAAAGTCAGGGCAGAGAATAAGGAAGCAAACTGAATGATTCGCATACGCTGACCAGTATGGTCAACCACCCAACCCCATAAATAGGTCGAAAAGATCTTGGTACCGACAACGATGGCTGACAGGATGCCTATTTGTTCTGCATTAAAGTTAATTGACCTGAGATACAGGGACCAGTACGGCATATAGATACCGACGGTAACGAAGAACAGAAAGTAATATCCGGACAGACGCCAGTAAGGCACGCCCAGGCTTTTGATCATTCTTTAACTGAAGCAGGAACGACTGGAGTTATTGATTGCACATCAGCATTTTGACCACGGTGTCGTAGCACATGATCCATAATCACCAGGGCCAGCATGGCTTCTGCGATCGGTGTTGCGCGAATACCCACACAGGGATCATGTCGACCGGTGGTTTTGACTTCACTGGCATCGCCCTGAACATTGATGGTTTGCCCAGGTAACCGAATACTGGAGGTTGGCTTTAATGCCATACTCACCAACACATCCTGTCCAGAAGAAATGCCACCCAAGACACCGCCGGCATGGTTGCCAATAAAACCTTCTGGTGTCATCTCATCACGATGTTCTGTGCCCTTCTCATTAACACTGTTGAAGCCAGCACCAATTTCTACACCTTTGACCGCATTGATACTCATCATTGCCTTGGCAATATCAGCATCGAAACGGTCAAATACAGGTTCGACTAAACCTGGTGGCACATTTTCAGCAACAACATTAATACGTGCACCTATGGAATCACCTTCTTTACGCAAGGCATCCATATATTTATCCAGTTCATCTACCTTGGCAGCGTCGGGACAAAAGAAGGCATTGTTTTCTACTTCATCCCAATCCTTGAATTCAATTTCTATTGGTCCGATTTGTGAAAGATAACCACGTATATTGATGCCGAATTTTTCTTTCAAATATTTTTTCGCAATACCGCCGGCGGCAACACGCATACAGGTCTCACGTGCAGAGGCACGTCCACCGCCGCGATAATCTCTGATGCCGTATTTTTGCTGATAAGTATAATCCGCATGACCGGGACGAAATAATTCATTTATTTTTAAATAGTCTTTAGATTTCTGATCAGTGTTGTCGATTAAAAGACCAATTGGCGTACCCGTGGTGACACCTTCAAATACTCCGGAGATGATACGCACAAGATCAGTTTCTTTACGCTGGGTGACATGACGGGATTGACCCGGCTTACGTCTATCCAGATCCTTTTGCAGATCTTCTTCACTTAGCTCCATTCCTGGTGGACAGCCATCAACAATGCACGCATAACCCGCCCCATGACTCTCGCCACAGGTGGTAATAGTGAATAGTTTTCCGAATGTATTGCCCGACATGGGCGGCTATTGTACTGGATTCCCGCCCCCGCGGGAATGACGAGTCAACGGGACAGTAATGACTTTTTATTTGTTCTTTTATTTCTCTCGCTCATAGATATTAATGAAACCATCTACGTTCGGCATCTTCACCTGCATAATTGTTTCTTTATTGAGTACAAGATCTTCAGCAACGATGTTATTCAGATAAAGCAGATAGGCAGTTAAGGCATAGGATTCATCATTGCTCAGTGAACCAGGTGCGGTCATGGGCATACTACGTCGTGTGAAATCAAATAGTGTCGTCGCATGCGGCCACAGAGTACCAATTGTTTTTTCCGGCCATTCACTGGTCAAGCCCATCTCTGCACCTGCCAGTGGTTCCGCACTGCCACCTAAACCACCGGCACCATGACAGGCGATACATTTGGATTGATAAATTTTTGCGCCTTGCGTGACACTACCAGAACCTTCGGGTAGCCCCCTGCCATCAGGAAAGACATTAATAGATAGCGCAGCAACTTCTTCAGCCGAAGCAGGCTGACCTAGTTTTGGTCCTTCTGTATTTGAGCCTTTTTGATCTTCTGTCGCGTAAACGCTACCAGTCAGCGTCAAGACCGAGATTATCAGAATCTTGTTTATCATTTTCTGCCTTGTATACATGTTGTACAAATCCATCATCTTCGACTGCCAATGTCACGATTGCATTGTAGTGAAAGTAACCATGACGTCCGCGATTGGCTACCAGCTCTTCACGCTCAGGTTGGATATAACCTGTCTCATCAGTCACCCGACTTTTTAAATGTGCGGGTTTACCATCCCATTGCCAGGGCATTCTAAAACGGGTGAAAGCCTTGGGAATCACTGGTCCATCCAGTGCTGCCTCTGCCCAGGTTTCACCATTGTCTGCTGATACTTCGACTTTCCTGACCTTACCTCGACCGCTCCAGGCAAGACCGATAATCTGATATAAACCCGGCTCAGGAATTGAAGTGCCGGAAACAGGCGATGTGATCAGTGACTTGGCATCCATCTCCAATGTGAATATGCGTGACTTCCCGGAGGGTAATAATTCTGTGTATTTTGATGTTTCGTTACGTGCCATAACGGGTTGATCCGAGAGTTCAATTCTTCTCACCCATTTCACGTTCAGTACACCTTCCCAACCTGGTAGTAACAAACGCATTGGGTAACCATTCTCTGGCCGCAAACGCTCACCATTTTGGAACAAGGCCAGCATGGCATCATCCATGGCCTTTTCCAGGGGAATACTCATGTTCATGGCAAAGGCATCGGCACCTTCAGCAATCAACCAATTGGCCTTTTTCTGGACGCCGACTTCATTTAATAATGTAGAGAGTGGGATCCCTGCCCAGTTACTACACGAGACCAGGCCATGTGAATAACCTACTGGTGATTTTGTCGCATTTTTATTCCAGGACGAATTACTATTGCCACCACACTCAATAAAACAGGTTTGCGAGTGACGCGGATAACGCATTAAGTCATCGATGCTAAAAAATAATTCTTTCTCAACCAGCCCATGAATCAGTAATTTATGATGTTGTGGATCGATCTGTGGTACACCGTTGTGGTGTCTTTCATAGTGCAGTCCATTTGGGGTAATTGAACCTTCCAGTTGATGCAGGGGCGACCAGGAAGCACCATTGCCCTGAAGCACAGAATTTGAGGAAGGTAATCGCATTACATTATCTTCATGAATGGACGGCACACCATAGGTTGAAAATGGTTGCCCCGGCTGACGCATCCAGGGAGGGCGAACAGGATCTATTTCAGCCGGTTTATCAGAACCATCTGAAGCCTCGGCAATGACAGAAGGTGCCGCAGCAGCAGCGGCCGTAAACGCTGTAAAGGTCAGACCTTTTTGTAAGAATAGACGTCTATCTAACAAACCATTACCTGCGACTGGCTCCAGGGACACAGGTAATTTAGTCCTGCTTTTTGTTTTGCTCATTATTAGCTTTGGCTTATCTATAGAATCTCTGATCAACTACGCACTTCGTCATGCTGGTGAATACCAGCATCCTGTAAGATACTGTTTTGACTAGATTCTGGCATGCGCCAGAATGACGACTTAATGTATTTTGGGACTTCATCAGAGGCTCCCTATGTTTATATTGCATGTTCAAAACTAGAGTAAACTGGCGATACCATAAACATACGAACTTTATATTTCCCCTCGATAGTTAGCAGACCCTTGCTGTTAAGATTCGTTCAGCTACTCTTTATTCTGGTGGTGGGATGTAACCTGGAATATCGTTTAGATCATAATCATCGCATTGTTCTGCTTCCAGATACTCATCGGCATATTTCTGATACACCTTCTGCCACATAAAAACATCGAACAAATCCGGATCGACATGATCCTCCAGTTTCATGCGCCCGAGTATGGTCAACGCTTGCGACATAGGCATTGCCTTTTTATAGGGTCGATCTCCTGCGGTTAAGGCCTCGAAGATATCCGCAATCCCCATCATTCTTGCCTGAATAGACATTTCATCTCGCTTTAAACCTTTGGGATATCCAGTGCCATCCATTTTTTCATGATGCCCGCCCGCAAACTCGGTAACATTAAGCAGATGTTTCGGGTAAGGCAGGGACTCAAGCATCCTGATAGTCGCAACAATATGATTATTGATAATCTCACGTTCCTCTGCGGTGAGTGTGCCTCGAAAAATATTTAGATTGTAAACCTCATTCTCAGTCAAAAAATTACTCTCATTCCCTTCCGTATTTTCCCATTTATATTGCGCTATTTTACCCACGCGTTGCTGAAGTTCATCGGCCATGGCTTCGCCGCCGACATTACACGAGCGAATAAACTCTCTATCGTCATCTAATAGCTTTAATTTAGAAGATAGCTGTTCATCGGCACTAAGGTCTTTTTCTCCCAATGCCTTAAGCTTGTTTTTTAGAGCGGCAATCTCGGCATCACGCTTGAGCACTTCAAATCGTGTATCGATCATGTCAATCCGATCAATAATGGTCTCCAGCTTGGTGCCCTTGTCAACCACAGCTTCAGGTGTAGTGATTTTACCGCAATCATGTAACCACCCCGCGACACTCAATTCATATATATCCTCTTCAGTCATACTGAAGTCTTTATGTGGACCATGATCAATGTTACAACACGCCTCGGCTATCATATCGGTCAATACGGGAACGCGACGGCAGTGACCTGCCGTATAAGGGGGTTTTTCATCGATGGCACTAGCGATGAGTTCTATAAAAGAGTCAAAAAGGTTTTTCTGTGCTTCTATCAGCTGTCTGTTTGTTAATGTGACAGCGGCCTGCGAAGCGAGCGATTCAACTACTTGCTGATCCAGTACCGAAAATGGCCTTATCTCTTGCGTTTTCGAATCTTTCGCATTAATCAACTGCAACACACCAATGATTTCATTTTCATGATTGGTCATTGGCACCGTCAGGAAAGATTGAGATCGATAGCCGGTCTTCTTATCAAACTGTCGTGTTCCTGTGAAATCAAATTCTTCATTGCTATAGGCATCTGGAATATTGATGGTTTCATTCTTCAGTACCGCGCAAGCAGCGACATTATGCATATTCGGCTCTCCATCATTCATCAACTTGATGGGGTAAAAAGTAATGGGCTCTCCATCAGCCCCACCCATACGTATTCCCAGGGAATCTGTGTGAACAATTTCGAACTTCAGGGTATTTTCTTCCGTTCGGAGATACAGCGTGCCGCCATCTGCGTTGGTCATGTCTTTGGCACGCATCAATATGATCTCCAAAAGACGATCGTGGTCCTTCTCTGCAAAAAGTGCGACCCCAACAGAGTTGAGGTTTATCAACAGTTTGGGTAAATCTGATAGCGTTAGATCCATTCCTTAATTTTCCGAATGAAAATCATATAAGCTAATTCTAGCCCATAACGACGACGCAAACACAGTGCAAATTTTTAATTGTGAAAATGAGCCTGGATATTGGGGACAGCAGTAGATTAATAGAAATAAACCAACCCCAGCCCTGGAACCGGCTCAATCATAATGAGCCCAGGAATAATGAGTCCAGCATTCGTTTCTATTTATGATGATGAACCCAAAGTAGATCAACCAAGTTCCATAAACATATTGTTTAGTCTATGTACAAATTCGGCAGGATCTTCCAATTGACCGCCTTCACTTAGTAAAGCCTGATCAAAAAGAATATGTGACCAATCGTCAAATTGCTCGCCTTCAGCTTCAGCCAGTTTAATGACCACAGGATGTTCAATATTAATTTCCAGAATCGGTTTGCTCAGAGGGATCTCCTGCCCAGAGGCCTGTAATATCCGCTCAAGGTTGCGACCCATTTCATGTTCATCTACAACCAGACAAGCCGGCGAGCTCGTCAGGCGATTGGTGACGCGAACCTCTTTAACTTTCGATTCCAGTACCTGTTTAATTTTTTCGACCAACTTGTCTGATTCTTCCTTGTTTTCTTTTTTAGAGGACTCATCATCTTCCTCATCAAGCTTGCCAAGATTAAGTTCACCTTTGCTCACCGATTGTAATGGCTTGCCATCAAACTCTGTCAAATGTGACGTCAACCATTCATCAATGGGGTCACTTAACAACAGTACTTCAATACCTTTCTTGCGGAATATTTCCAGATGGGGGCTGTTCTTCGCAGTTGAGAAATTATCAGCAATCACATAATAGATGGTCTCCTGATCTTCCGGCATACGATCAATGTAATTAGCAAGTGAAACTGTTTGCTCTTCCTTATCATCATGTGTCGATGAAAAACGAAACAAACTGGCTAAATCTTCTTTCCTGTCCGTTTCTTCAATGACACCTTCTTTCATAACGCGACCAAACTCTTTCCAACAGGTCGCATATTTTTCTGGCTCGTTTTTTGCCATCCTGGCCAGTAGATCCAGAATCTTTTTGGTCGTACCTGACCGAATTGAATCGATGATTTTATTTTGTTGCAGAATTTCTCTTGAAACGTTCAATGGCAAGTCATCGGAATCCACCACACCACGAATAAACCGTAGATAGGAAGGCACCAGTTGCTCGGCATCATCCATAATAAAAACACGTTTTACATATAGCTTTACGCCGTGTCGCTGTTGCCTGTCCCAAAGATCAAAAGGGGCATGGGCAGGAATGAATAACAAACTGCTGTACTCCAGTTTGCCTTCAACCTTACTGTGTATATAGGCAAGAGGATCTTCGAAGTCATGCCCGACATGTTTATAAAACTCGTTATATTCTTCCTCTTTAATATCTTTTTTATTACGCTTCCATAAGGCCGTCGCACTATTGACGGTTTCATCCGCTGTCACTAACCTGGCATTATCCTTCTGGTCTTCATCTGAAGACAGAACAGCGCCAGAATCTTCACTTGGCATTATAATCGGCAGAGAAATATGGTCAGAATATTTTTTGATGATATGACGCAATCTAAAACCATCCAGATATTCGGCAGCATCTTCTCTGAGATACAATACAACTTTGGTGCCACGTTTGGGTCTGTCTACCGTTTCAATAGTGTAATCACCAGCGCCCTCAGAAATCCAGCGAACGCCGTCTGTTCTTGGTGCGCCTGCCTTGCGTGTAGTGACTTCGACCTTTTCAGCAACCATGAACGAAGAATAAAAACCCACACCAAATTGACCAATCATTTGACTATCTTTGCTTTGATCGCCAGTCAACGAACTAAAAAATTCCTGGGTACCAGATTTGGCAATCGTGCCCAAATGTTCGACGACCTCTTCTCGTGTCATGCCAATACCATTATCCAGAACCGTAATGGTCTTGTTGTCCTTGTTATATTCAACCCTGATCTTTAGATCAGCATCCTCTTCATAAAGGCTGTCATCCTTGAGTGCTTCGAAACGCAATTGATCAGAGGCATCAGAGGCATTTGAAATCAATTCTCTTAAAAAGATTTCCTTGTCGCTGTATAGCGAATGGATCATTAAATCCAGCAACTGTTGTACTTCTGTCTGGAACCCAAGTGTTTCCTTTTGTGCTTCAACGACCATTAGTTTTGCTTAACCTCATAAAAATATTTCCGGAATTGCATAATCTGGGGATTTAAATCAATTTTTCAAGAGATCAAATACAACTATTCATTAATATCGTTAATGAATGAACAGTGGTACAAGCCCGATACCACTGTGAGGGTACTTCAGTAAGTGTCCCCTTATTTTCCTTGCGACAAAACTAGAATACTAATCCTGTGATCTCTCATCATTCCCGTTCAGGTAAAGAATGGCTCAAAAGGGCCTTTTCCGGTTGGTAAGAATAATTACCTCTACTTAACCGTGTTGGTGAAAAACTTGCTTCGGTATCAGTTGCTACCGCATAAATATTTGCATTTGCATCACTGTTTTGCATGAACTCTGATTTACCAGGGTGTTGTTGTAAACCTGTGCCAGAAATTGTCGAATAAGTACCTGATGAATAAGAATCAGTAATCAATGTTTGTTGATCCCCGGTTAATTTAGAGTCGCTTTCACGAAACTCATAAATTAAATTTTCTGCTTCGATCTCGTCCTCTTTGCTTAGCTCATTTTTCGTTTCCATTTTTTCATATAAATCAGCGCCCACAGCTCCACCTTGATCACTACTGCGCTTAAACCAGGCCGCAGCTTTTCCCTTATCTGCCTCAATGCCCTCAGCACCATCTGAATAGATAAGTCCAGTAACCATGCTTGCCCTGTCATCCCCATCTTCACCCAGGGCTTCATAGTGTTTCAATGCTGTTTTATAGTCGCCATTCCTAAAAGCCTGATCCGCAATCTCATTAGAAGGTGTAAAATCACGCGTTTGGCCTAGCGCCTCTGCAGCCTGAAACTCTGCCTGAGTCGTTTCTTTATATTCTGCTTCTCCTGCAAAGGCGGTGGACGACATTAGCAACAAACCATAAATAAATCGTATTTTCATTGAGTGTGTGTAATAAAAGATTATGTTAATAGTATAAACTGATTCAACATAAAATAAGCTTAATGATTGCCTGAATTCTAGCCCAATCTATTCAAGTACAGGATAGATACCCGGGAATGCAAACACGAACTGACCTTGCGTTTAGCCAAATAAGAGACAATAATTGGATACTATAAGTATGGCAATCGGCTATAACCGATGGAGGATTTAAACATGAAACGCTTTTTGAAACAGATCGGCCAGGGCATGACTGAATACATCATTATCGTGGCACTGATCGCGATTGCGGCCATCGCAGCCTACAGCTTTTTTGGTGACACGGTTCGCCAACAGGTCGGTAATATGGCAGCAGAGCTAGGTGGTGGTACGGGTGATGCGGCGGCAGCGAAAACAAAAGGTGAAGCATCTCTAACAGCAGGGGGTGAAGAAGAGCGCCTCGGCGATTATACCGGGCAAAACTAGTAAAGATAACTTAGTGCGGTTTATTTGATTTGCATTAACACCGATAACATATAACAACATCTCTGCAGGGGGAGGTGAGGTGCTGAAGGAATGGAGATGAGCATCACGCCAAACAGACGTCGTACGCCAGACCGGGGACGCCAGCGAGGGCAATCCTCGGTCTTTGTCATTGTCTTTCTCAGTATTACCATCCTGTCGCTGGTCTTTCTGTATAAGGCCGGCATGCTCACCAGTAAAAAGATGGAGCTGCAAAATGCTGCCGATGGTGTTGCCTACAGTGTAGCAATACTGGAGGCACGCGATCTGAATTTCATGGCCTACACCAACCGCGCCATGGTCGCCAATGAAGTCGCCATTGGCCAGGCAGTGGGGCTCGCTTCCTGGCCACGGCACTGGGAATCCATAGCGTACTATGAATATGCCCTGTGTGGTGGTCGATTAGAGCCTATCGGACAGATTATGGTCCTCCTTTCTTGGGTCCCTGCCGCTGGCTCAGCACTGGTCAAAATGGGTCAAGAGATACTCGAGCAATGCGTGAAAATCAGGGATGAATCTAAAGATATAT
>JAKZTI010000121.1:0-4234 GCA_047517145.1 Gammaproteobacteria bacterium | reverse complement strand
GTATTACTGCTGAACTTCGGATCCCGGTGATTGGTATTGGCGCAGGTGCAGATTGTGACGGCCAGGTTCTGGTGCTCTACGATATTCTGGGGATATCGGGTAGCCAGGCAAAATTATCGAAAAATTTTCTTGAAATTTCATCCTCAATTCAGGATGCCGTTAAGTCATATGTTACTGCTGTAAAGTCAGGTGATTTTCCTGCGCTAGAACATCAATTCAGTTAAATGCAACAGATTACAAAGATAAAAGCACTCAGAAGTTGTGTGCGAGACTGGCACCAACAACGTCAATCGGTGGCACTGGTGCCGACCATGGGCAACCTGCATGTCGGACATCTGCAATTGGTTAAACATGCAAAGACTATAGCTGACAGGGTAGTAGTTTCTATTTTTGTAAATCCAACTCAATTTGTTACAGGTGAAGATTTTGATACCTACCCGCGCACCCTTGAAGATGATGTTGCACACCTGGGAGATATTGAGCCTGACCTGATATTTATTCCCGAAGTCGATGAAGTTTATCCTGCCGGACTCGAATGCGAAACTCAGGTTGTTGTGCCTGAACTGGATAGTATTTTTTGTGGTGCATTCCGGCCCGGACACTTTACCGGCGTCGCTACGGTTGTCAGTAAACTGTTGAATATAGTTCAACCGGACATCGCGCTTTTTGGAAACAAGGACTATCAACAGTTACTGGTAATCAAAAGATTGGTGACCGATCTAAGTATCCCGGTTGAGGTTGTTGGTGTGGAGACGGTCAGGGAAGAAAGTGGTCTGGCATTAAGTTCTCGTAATCGTTATCTGAGTCCACAGGAAAAAGAAGTTGCTGCTGAGCTTCATCAAGCACTATCTGGGATTGCGGTGGCAGTGAAAGAAGGAGGTGATGACTATCAACAACTTGAAGCTGATGCTATTGCTTATCTTGATGATAAAGGCTTTAAAACTGAGTATTTAAGTATCAGAAATGCATCTAATTTGGGTGAGCCAACAGAAGAGGAATTGGTCGTTCTGGCAGCAGCTTGGCTTGGTAAAGCAAGGCTGATAGATAATATCCAGATCAAGCGTTGAAGATGGAGAATATTTCCGCCATAATCCGATTTTGCCGTGAATTATCCCTGATGTTAGGTATTTTAATTATAAAATAAAATCGTGATTAGCATGCAACTTACTGTTCTTAAAGCAAAACTTCATCAAGCCAGTGTTACACATTCAGAGTTAGACTACGACGGTTCCTGTGCCATCGATAGTGCCTTGTTAGAAAAGGCCGGAATTCATGAGTATGAGCAAATCCACATTTACAACATTACCAATGGAGAGCGTTTCATAACCTATGCTATCCATGCTGAAAAAGGTTCACGTATTATTTCAGTGAATGGCGCTGCCGCTCATAAGGCAAATCCAGGTGACCGAGTGATTATTTGCAGCTATGCAAGACTGGAAGAAAGAGAAATTTCGAACTTCAAACCAACGCTGATTTATCTGGATAAGGATAACAACATTACCCATATCAAGGATCATATCCCCGTACAGGCTGCCTGATTTTTATTTCGTGAAAAGGTCTTAATTTAGCTTTTATTTATTGTCTCCCTGAAGGTCCTTTCTGTAGCTTCCGCTACAAAGTTTTACAATTCAAGCTTAATCGAGCAGGTGCAGATGTTATCTGTGTAAACATGTTATAAAGTAAATAACATGAATAATTTGTCTAAAATAACGACAGGGGAAGTTACAGCAGGCGTTATCATTATTGGCAATGAAGTTCTTTCAGGAAGAACTCAGGATGTAAATCTAGCCTATATGGGAAAGCAACTGGATGCGCTAGGTATAAGAATCATGGAATCCAGGGTCATTCCCGATATCGAACAAACCATCATTGATACAGTTAATCATTTCCGAGAGATCTATACCTATGTTTTCACCACAGGCGGTATTGGCCCAACGCATGATGACATCACTTCCGCGGCCATCGCTAAAACATTTAGTGTTAATCTGGAAAAGAACCCGGAAGCCGTCAGGGCACTTGAAAAATATTATGAGGCGGGCGGTATTAACGAAGCGCGGATGAAAATGGCACACATCCCGGAAGGTGCAAAGTTGATTGATAATCCGCTCAGTGGTGCACCGGGATATCAAATGGAGAATGTGTTTGTGATGGCCGGCGTGCCAGCCATTATGCGACTCATGTTTGATGGCATTACAGACAGATTGGTAGGTGGCGATCCAATTATTACCTTCAATGTTGCAACTAATATTGGCGAAGGGGTGCTCGCAGATGGTCTTACAAAATTACAGGATGAATACCCGGACATCAGTATTGGCAGTTACCCGTATTTCAAACAAAGAAAACTGGGCGTCAATCTTGTCATGCGCAGTACAGATTTAGATCGTCTTGAAGAACTGAAGGTAAAATTAGTCGCAATGATTACCGACCTCGGCGGCAAGATACTTGATGCATAGAATCAACTAAGTTCAATGAGCCAGTTTGAGCAATTCTGGATTATCGTTGTCGATCTTTTCTGGGGACTACCGCTTGTTATTTTTATTCTCGCTACCGGGATTTACTTTGCCTATATCTCTCGTTTAAAACCATTAACCGGTTTCTTTCATGCCTTCTCTATTCTATCTGGGAAATATGATAGTAAGAATGAACCAGGGGAAGTACCACATTTTCAAGCCTTAACCGTAGCCCTGTCCGGCACTATAGGCATGGGCAATATTGCAGGTGTCGCCATTGCTATTAGTCTGGGTGGCGCGGGTGCAATCTTCTGGATGTGGGTTGCCGGGTTGTTTGGAATGATTATCAAGTTTTTCACCTGCACACTCTCCTGTCTTTATCGTAAACAGGATGAAGAAGGCATTGCACAAGGTGGGCCAATGTATTTTATAGAATGTGGCCTGGGGAAACGTTTTAAACCACTGGCGATACTCTTTGCAATGGCAGGTTTAATCGGTTGCCTACCTATATTTCAGGTAAACCAGCTTGCAAGCATGTTAGAAAATGAATTTTCGATTGCGCCTTTTTACACTGGTGTTGCGGCATTAGCATTTATAGGTGTGGTAATAATAGGTGACGTAAAACGTGTTGGAAAAGTGACGGCAAAGATTGTCCCTTTTATGTTTTTAGCTTATCTCATAAGCAGTGTTATCGTCATAATAATTAATTTTGATGCGGTGCCGGGTATTTTACGCGATATTTTTTATTCTGCATTTGGCAAAGAGGCAATTTATGGCGGGGCAACGGGTCTGGTCTTTAAAGAAGTTCTTGTGACGGGCATCAAGCGCGCGATTTTTTCTAATGAGGCAGGTGTGGGGACTGAGGCAATGGCGCATGGTGCTACTCAAACCAGAGAACCTGTACGAGAAGGTCTGGTTGCAATGCTTGGACCATTCATTGATACACATATCGTATGCACCTGTACTGCATTAGTGATATTAAGTTCAGGAGTATATGCCGGTGATAGCGGTATTATCATGACAGCCATGTCGTTTAACCAGTCATTACCTGGTATCGGTGACATGATTGTCTATATTGTTTTTACGCTATTTGCGCTTTCAACCATGATTACGTATTCCTATTACAGTTTGAAATGTGCACGTTATCTATTTGGAAAGGATATCGGCAATAAATATATTTTTATCTATCTGCTTGTCATTCCTATGAGTGCAATATGGACTCAGGCAACAATCATCAACATTATTGACTCGATGTTCGCTTTGATGATTGTTCCTACGCTGCTATCGACAATATTGCTCGCCAGAAAGGTGATAGATGAGATGCATCGTTATTTTGATACGCTTTGATAATCTTCAGTATAAAAACCGCCGCTGCCTTCGATGGTATTCTGTATTTTGCACGCAACCAGAAAAATGATTGATATTGAAACCAGAAATATCTTGATTGTTACTTTAAACATGATATGTATCAGACTAGCCCTCACCCGAGATTAATCAAGAGGACTGCAGTAAAAAGTAAACTATGGTGCCGAGGGCGGGAAACATACAATGGCAGTAACTAATTGATAGTTATAGTTATTGATAATTAGATTTTAATATATACCCCAGTAATGTACCCCAAATACACCACTTCGTAGGTTTAATTTTTGACTAAGCATCTATAGGATTCAAAACACCGGATTCACCTTCGATGGTGTACTCACTGTTTTCTAGTAACTCACAGCTTGTATCAGTTTCGACCATCCATGGGCGTGTAAGTCGACAAAAGATGTGGGACACAACGT
>JAKZTI010000120.1:0-2967 GCA_047517145.1 Gammaproteobacteria bacterium | reverse complement strand
ATTATAAATCAGGCTTCTTTGTTATGTTCTATCCTGGCATAGGCAGAGTGATTATGAATTGATTCAAAATTCTCAGATTCAACAACATACGAAGAAATTCGTTTGTTTTTATTAAATTGCACAGCAACATCTCTAACGATGTCTTCGACAAATTTAGGATTATCGTAGGCCTTTTCAGTCACATATTTCTCATCAGGCCTTTTTAACAAGCCATATAACTCACAAGAGGCAACTTTTTCGACGATATCTACAAGTTCTTCTATCCAGATAAAGCCTTTGGTCCGGACACAAACGGTTATGTGAGAACGTTGATTATGTGCACCATATTCAGAGATGCTTTTGGAGCAAGGGCAAAGTGTGGTTACAGGGACAATAACCTTGACCAGGACAGATGGTTCTTTCCCATTTAACTCTCCAATAAATGAGACATGGTAATCCATCAGACTCTCGACACCTGAAACTGGAGCAGCTTTATTTATAAAATAAGGGAAACTCATTTCAATATGACCTTCCTCCGCATCCAGGCGCTCAGTCATTTCTGTAATCATCCTTTTAAAAGATTCAACGGTAATTTCATGCTCATGCTGGTTCAGAACTTCCACGAACCGTGACATATGTGTGCCCTTGAAATTATGGGGTAAACTGACGTACATGTTGAAGCTGGCAATGGTGTGTTGTTCGCCACCAGAACGATCGCTGACAATAACCGGGTGCTGAATGTCTTTGATACCGACTTTATCTATGGCTATATGACGGGTGTCCAGAATATTCTGTGTATCTGGGATTTCTGACCTTTCTTTTGCTGTTTGTACCATTTCATGCTCACTGGAAGAATTTACAATTAATTTGCCGCCTTCATTCATTATTATAGTTTATTGGCGATCTGTATGTTGAAAACCGGGCCACTTTACCCCTTAACCGCTCCAATCACCACATTTTTGGTATTGCCGTGGCAATAGGGTAATTATTTATTTCTTTGAACAATGTAGTCAGCAATCCATCGCAGTGGATCTGCACTGTCATCAAACATAGATAAACTTGAGATAGCCTCTTCATGTAGTTGTTTAGCAACATCTTTTGCACCATCAAGACCCAGTAGATTGGGGTAGGTTGGCTTATTCCTTTCCAAATCAGAGCCCTGGGGTTTGCCCAAAGTCTCTGTATCACTCTCAATATCAAGAATGTCATCCTGTACCTGAAAGGCGAGTCCGATACATTTTGCATAATGTGAAACTTTCTCATAGGATTCTGTATCAACTCCGGGTTGTGATAAAGCACCCAGTTCAACGCTGGCTCTGATGAGTGCGCCTGTTTTGTGTATATGCATATTCTCCAGTTCGGTAATGTTTAATGCCTTACCGACTGAGGCCAGATCAATGGCTTGTCCGCCCGCCATTCCTCTGGAACCACTGGCATGGGCAAGGATGTTTATCATCTTGATCTTCTGTTCAGCATCAATAATCATATTGTTGTCATGGGCAAGGACGTGGAATGCCAGTGCCTGTAATGAATCACCTGCCAATATGGCCGTTGCTTCGTCGTATGCTCTGTGGCATGTGGGTCTACCTCTGCGTAAATCATCATCATCCATAGCAGGTAAATCATCATGAATCAGGGAATATGCATGGATCATCTCTACTGCACAGGCGGGGGCATCTAAGGCATTACAATTTACACCAAAGACTTTACCTGCCGCGTAGACAAGTACAGGACGTATTCTCTTACCATCACTGAGTACCGCATAGCGCATTGCTTCATGTAGATGTTCGGGTTGTATCTCGGCTGCAGGAAGCCATGCGTCGAGCGCAGTTTCCACACAGGATTGATGTTCCTGCAGGAATTCTTTCAATTGTTTCATTTTTCGTCGTCTGGGGTTTCGTCTGATGAAAATGGCTGTAAATTTTGTGAGCCATCTTCAGCTAAAAGGATCTGTATTTTCTGCTCGGCTTCAGAGAGGGCTTTCTGACAAGCACGCGTTAAGGCAATGCCTCGCTCAAAATGGACCAGGGAATCTTCAAGACTGAGATCTCCTCCCTCCATTTTTTCTACGAGATCTTCGAGCTCCTGTAAATCTTTCTCGAAATTCGATGACTTCTTCTTTGGCAAATCTATTCCCCCTGTTTGGGTATCATTGTAACCGTAAGTCTGGCATGGAATAAACTATAGTAAAAAAATATTTAGAATTAGTCTAAAAAACGTTTATACTTGTTCTCAGTAACAAGCATTCTGACAAGAATTCAAATGGAGGAAAGACAATGTCTTTAAAAGGGTCAAAAACAGAAGAAAATTTGAAAGCAGCATTTGCTGGTGAATCACAGGCAAATAGACGCTATCTTTATTTTGCACAAAAAGCAGACGTAGAAGGTTACAATGATGTTTCTGCTGTATTCCGTTCAACTGCTGAAGGTGAAACAGGCCACGCTCATGGTCACCTTGAATATCTGGAAGAAGTAGGCGATCCAGCGACTGGCGAACCAATAGGTGCAACCTCTGATAATCTCAAGGCAGCCATCGCCGGCGAAACATATGAATATACCGACATGTATCCAGGTATGGCTAAAGCTGCACGTGAAGAAGGTTTTGAAGAGATCGCCGATTGGTTTGAAACACTGGCGAAGGCAGAACGCTCACATGCGAACCGTTTCCTGAAAGCATTGGATAGTCTCGATTAAGCGTTACCATCAGGTGTTGTTTCGTATTTAACAGAACCGGGTACCATGCCCGGTTTTTTATCATGTAAGCCCAAAACTATGTCAAATAACTTAACAGAACACAGGGAAGGCAGTCTTGAGGCCCCTACACGGCATCCTATCGACTGGAAAAACCCCGATTATTTTAATGAGGATGCCTTGAATGCAGAACTGGAGCGCGTATTTGACATCTGTCATGGTTGTCGTCGATGCGTCAGTCTTTGTAATGCATTCCCAACCTTATTCGATCTTGTTGATGAATCGGACACTATGGGAG
>JAKZTI010000119.1:0-11845 GCA_047517145.1 Gammaproteobacteria bacterium | reverse complement strand
GGTCTGGATAGCGGGACCTTCGGTAACTCACTCGCTAATATCGGCGTGAATGCATTTAATAATTTTACTA
Organism: Gammaproteobacteria bacterium; assembly: GCA_047517145.1. Lineage (GTDB taxonomy): Bacteria > Pseudomonadota > Gammaproteobacteria > Eutrophobiales > Eutrophobiaceae > SMWN01. The sequence goes on along the minus strand of JAKZTI010000119.1, from coordinate 11,775 downwards.
TTCAAGGTGGCACTCAACAGGATGTATTTATTTTTCAAAACACGGGTCGAATCACCTTTGGTATAGACGGTAACGGTACAATTACACCTGGTGATACTAATTACCTGATCGGCACCATCGCAGGCATCGATATCTTCAATATTACCAATGCAGTGGTGGGTGATGGCACAGAGGTGACGTATACCACGCCGGGTGCTCTTACAACCATCTTAACGAATATTAATATCATCGGTAGTGAAATGGCATCAATCGCACCGGCAGATCTTGGTGATGATAGTTTTACGATTGATCAAAACTGGGCGGGTGACTTGAATGGTGTTGGTGGTAATGACATCTTTACCTTTGCCAATGCTGGCTCTGTTACCGGGGCGGTGGCCGGTGGTATCGGTAGCGATACCCTGGTTGGTGATGCCGATGGCAATGCCTTTGTGGTGACTGGTGCCGACACTGGTACGCTGGCCGTCAAGATTGGCACGACCTGGTCGGCGATTGAGAACCTCACCGGTGGTGTGGGCGTGGATAGCTTCACGATTAACTCCGCGGCGACCCTGACGACTAATATTGATGGCGCTGGTGGCACCGATACTCTGATCCAGATTGACGGGGCCAACGCCTGGGCCATCAATACTGGAAATGGCGGGACGCTGACCGATGTCGGTGGCACCTTTGCCAACATAGAGAACCTCACCGGCGGTACGGGCGCCGACGTTTTTAGCTTTACCAATATAGGCTCCATCGCCGGGGCGGTGGTCGGTGGCACAGGCGGTGATACCCTGGTTGGTGATGCCGATGGCAATGCCTTTGTGGTGACCGGGGCCGACACCGGTACCCTGGCCGTTAAGATTGGCACGACCTGGTCGGGCATAGAGAACCTCACCGGTGGTGCAGGGACTGATTTCTTTACCATTAACTCCGCGGCGACCCTGACGACTAATATTGATGGCGCTGGTGGTGGTAACGATGTTCTAGTCCAGGTTGATGGGGCCAACGCCTGGCTCATCAATGCCGTAAATGGCGGGACCGTGACCGATGTCGGCGGCACCTTTGCCAACATTGAAGCCCTCATCGGCGGTACGGGTGCCGACGGCTTTACCTTTACCAATGCCGGCACCATCGCCCTGAATGTGCTCGGTCAATCCGGTACTGATACCCTCACCGGTGATGCCGATGGCAATGTCTTTGTTATTACAGGGGCCAACACCGGTACCCTGGCCGTCAAGATTGGCGCGACGTGGTCGGGCATAGAGAACCTCACCGGTGGTGCAGGCAATGACTTGTTTAGTTTAATAGGTACTAATGACGTAAGTGGCACTATTGATGGACAAGGAGGATCGGACACACTGGATTATTCTGCCGCCACAGCAAAGACGATAACCTTAACAAATATAGGAACGCTAAATGGGTTCCGGGGGACTGGTAGTAGTTTTGATAATATCAATACAATTATTGGTAGTGGCGGGACAGACACTTTGATCGGCCTGCCTGCCCCTGCGACGTGGGTTGTGAGCGGCGGTGGCACGACATATACCAGCACGAACGCTTTAACGTTCTCAGCCATAGAGAACCTGACTGGTGGTACTGGAGTGGATACCTTCAATATAACTGGTGCTCATAGTGGAAATTTAAGTGGTGGTGCAGGTAATGATGTATTTAATCTTGATGCTGTATTAACGGGAAATGTTACCGGCGGTGCCGGTGCCAATACCTACAATCCGACAGTGGCAGTGGTTGGTACGGTTGATGTAACTGGCACGGATACATGGAATCATACAGCGGGAGTGTCATTAGCAACGACGGTAACTGGTGGCGGATCATTAACCATACCTGGTACAAATGACGCAATTCTCGACATTGGAACTGGAGCAAATGATTTATTAGTATTGCCAGCTTTAACAGGTTTCACCGGGCATCTTATTATTGGTGGCACACTGGCTCCAGCAGGTACAGATTTCTTATCTGCCACAGGGATCGATATAAACAGCACTACAATTAATGTTAATACTGCGATTGATAGTGGTGGTAGTGTTACCTTACTTGCAGGTGACCTGAATTTAGTTCAAGGAATTACTGCGGGCCCGGCAGGTGGCGCAGGCGCTCTGTCGCTAGTCGCTGCAGGTGAAGATACTGGAGTAGGAGCCGGTGGTTCCGGTGGTACTGGCATAATCACTGGCCCTGCTGGTGTCAGCAACGATTTTTTAGTATCTGGAAGTGCATCATTCATTGCAGTCGATACTATTGTTAATCCAGGTAATATATTTATTAATCTGGATGGCGGTATTATTGAAGTGGCAACGGGTGAGGGTGGTGATGTCACATTTGCCGCAGGTTCGCCTGTTACGCCCGGTCCTGAGGGTGGCTCTCCACAATTTAACTTTGTTCTAAGTTTTTTTAGTACTGCTTTGAATATTACAACCGTGGCAATATCAAATCCAGCTGCAGATTTGATTGGTGTTGAAGAACTTGGATTTATTGATACGGGCTTGTTCGAGCAAGATCTAACCTTGTTCGGCGTGATTGGACAAGGTATAGCATTGGCACTAGCTCAATGTGAAGAAATAGAAGGCTGTGCGCCAAATGTAACAGAAGAAGAGTTAGATGAATTTATCGCACAAATTGAAGCCAGATTAGACGAACTTCATAGACGATCAGCCGAGGCCAAGAGTGATGCTGAAACAGAAAAGCTGGAAGAGTTGATCGCGGGTTACCAGGAAGAACTGGAAAATTTCATTAGTTACCGTGAACAACTGCAAGAGTATCTGGCGGTTGATGAAGAAGAATTTGACGAAGATTTTGACGAAGAAGATTTTGGCGTTGAACCAGATGCAGATGCTATTCAGAAGCTGGGCAAGATGCTTGAGACCATTAACGCTCGAATACAATGGCTCGAAAGTTTGAAAGGGAATCCGGAAGATCGTGCGAGATTGAGTGAGTCAACCGGTATTGAACTTACCCAGGAAGCTCTTGACGCCATTATTGAAGGGGCAAGATCAGAAGGTAAATTTATTGAAAGGCAGATCAAATTACTACAAGAAGGTACTGAAGCTGGGATTGAATCTGCTCCAATGTTTATCGCTGAAGCAGGTGACCATAGTTTGGCACAAATTGTTAATTACGGACCATCTCTATTGAATCTCGGTAATGAAAATGTAAATTGGGTTGGATACTAGTAATGATTCACCTTTTAAGAAATTATTCATTCAGCCTCTCTGCTTATTGTACCATTATGCTTAGTAGCCCAGCACTAGCTGCACAATCAGATGTGTTGGACATAAACGAAATCAATAATGCTGACATAACTACATTATTAGAAGACACGAAAGTGTTTAATACCATTGGCATGGGTATCGCCTTGTCTATCGCTGAATGTACTGGTAAAGACATCTGTGAACCGACTGTTGATGAAGGTGAAATTGGACAACTCATTGAAGCATTGGATAGACGTATTGAAGGTGTTGTCTCTCGACAGCAAGATAGCGAAGAAGAATTAACTCCTGTCATCACTGCTTATGTCGATACAAAAGAAAAGTATGCAGATTACCTGGAAAGACTAAGTAAAATTGCCAGGCCTGAGTTACCTCAGGAAGAGTTTGTCGAGGAAGACCTCTTCACTGACGAAGATGCTTTGACTGAAGATGAATATAGCGCATTCGATGATTTCGAAGAAGATCTTGAAGATGATGAAGAATTAGAAGAAGTTGAAGATTTAGATGAAGTCGAAGATGAGTCCGACACAGAAAATATGTAAAAATTAACAATATTTAATTTCAATTTAGTCTTTCCAATAATCGTTCCTAACATATATTTTAAAACTAAGGATTTCTATGAGTTCTCAACCAATATTTTATAAAAATATCGTGCCTTTAAATAAGGAAACACATGGTGACTGGAGTGTTGAAGCTGTTAGTAACTATAAACACACATCAGAAACCAACAGTTTGTATATTGCCGCGATTGAATTTATCAAGGCAGCAAATGAATATCCGATTGTATTTGGAGTAGGGGCTGATGAATCTGTTTTTCCTGTTGTTATATTAGGCCTGAGGAAAGATGAAAATCTCTATCTGAATAAAAAAGGGGAATGGCTGGCAAATTATATTCCAGCTTACGTTAGACGCTATCCTTTTATATTAGCAACGGGCGAAGAATCACCTGGAAATTTTACAGTTTGTATTGATCAGGATTGTCCTGGCTTTAATAAAAAAGGGAAAGGCACAAAATTATTTGATAAGGATGGCAACGAATCAGAATTATTGAAAAATTCTGTCGAATTTCTGAAGGAATATCAGAACCATATTCAATTAACCACACTGTTTTGTAAAAGTCTAAAAGATCTTGGACTCCTGGAGCCAATGAAGGCCGATGTTAAATTGGCTGACGGAGAAGAAATCTCTTTAGGTGGTTTTATGGGGATTAACAGGGAAAAGCTGAAGGCTTTGGATTCAGAATCACTGATGAATCTGCTTAAGACAGATCAAATGGAATTAATATACGCACATCTGATTTCATTAGGTAATATTGATTCATTGATGGGCAAACTAAAACCGTAGCCTAAGTAGGATTTTAGCGCAAACAACAAAATAATCCGCCTCTGCGGATTATTTTGTTTAAGAAGGATTAATTCTTGGAAGCTGTCGGATCTGTGCCAACTGTCTTCCCTTCTTCCTCATCTTTAGGGCCATATTTCTCCACATATTCAGCAACAAGCTGATTTGCTGAGGCCAATTCTTCACTTGAAAGATTGGATTTTGCCTTTTCAATCATATTTATTGATTTTTCATGTTCATGAACAGCGGCAACACTGTACCAGACGTAAGCGAATTCCAGATCTTTAGGCACGCCCTTACCCTTGGTGTAGAGCCCTGCAAGTTTATACATGGCAGCAGGCAAGCCTTGTTCTGAGGCCTTGCGAAACCATTCCCCTGCTTTCTCGTAATCCTGTTCTACCCCTTGTCCTTTCATATACATCACACCCAGATAGTATTGTGCGATTTCGTCATCAGAAGTATTTGCTAATGATATCATAGTGTTATATGCAGTTTCATAGTCGCCCTGTAGATAGGCATAGGCACCATCATTACGATCTGCATGTGCAGTTTGGACACCCAGAAGCATCAAAAATATTACGCAATAAATCTTTTTCATTCGACCACCTGTAGTTGGACTGTTTGTCATTATTTCGTACTATGTGCGGCCTATTGACGTGTCTCCACGAAGATATAAAGGGGCCGCTGCGATAGTTGGAACCACGAAGTGCGAAATTGTTTCATGTGCGCTGCAAAATGTAAATATATAGGCTAATAAATGACTGATTTTAAAGTTTTTCGCGTCTATCAGGAAGACGGAAAAATACAGGGTAAATTAGAACTCTCCAAACTAGATGACCTTTCGCCTGGCGAGGTGGTTATCAAGGTTACTTATTCCAGTGTTAACTATAAAGATGCACTGGCTGCGACAGGTGAGGGCAAGATTCTGCGTAGATTTCCCTTGATTGCTGGTATCGATGCCGCTGGTTATGTTGTGTCATCAGAAAATAAAGGCTTTAACGAAGGAGATGCGGTATTGGTGACCGGTTATGATTTTGGTACCAATCATGATGGTGGTTTCGCCGAGTATGCACGTGTGCCTGCGGAATGGGTGATTCCTCTACCTGAAGGTATGTCTCCGCAACAGGCGATGTCGATAGGGACAGCGGGTTTTACTGTTGCGCTTTGTGTGCAAAGGCTGGAGGAAAATTTACAAAAACCTGAGCACGGTCCATTTGTTGTCACCGGGGCATCCGGTGGCGTCGGTAATTATGCCATCGACATATTATCGGGTCTTGGTTATGACGTGATTGCCGTTTCCGGTAAAGACAGTGAAAAAGATAAATTGTTGGCACTGGGTGCAAGTGAAGTGATCAACAGAAATGCAGTTGATTTGACTGGCCCTGCCCTTGAAAAAGCCCAGTGGGGGGGTGCTATTGATAATGTCGGGGGTGATATACTGGGATGGTTGACCCGAACCACGAAACCATGGGGCAATATTGCTTCTGTAGGGATGGCAGGTGGCAGTCATTTAGATGCGACAGTCATGCCGTTTATATTACGGGGTGTTAGTTTATTAGGCATCACCTCATCTGGTTGCCCAACAGAATTACGCCATAAACTATGGAACCGATTAACGACAGATTTAGTGCCGAGGCATCTTGATAAGATTGTCACTCGAGTTGCTGGGTTGGATGATCTACCAGAGATTTTCGATACCTTACTGGCAGGCACATCGACGGGTAGAACGATTATTAAAATTGCGGAGCAGGATTAAAGTTTAAAGATGACAGCAAGAACGCTTTACGACAAGTTGTGGGAGGATCATGTCGTCCATGATAATAGTGATGGATCTGCGCTTATCTATATAGACAGACAACTCCTGCATGAGGTTACTTCGCCCCAGGCATTTGAAGGTTTAAAAATGAACGGGCGGAAACCCTGGCGACTTGATGCAAATTTGGCCGTGCCTGATCATAATGTCCCAACACATCATCGTGGACAGATAAGTGATCCTGTTGCCAAGTTACAATTGGATACACTGGATGAAAATTGTAAGGAAACAGGTATTACAAAATTTGAAATGACTGATCCACGACAGGGGATTGTTCATATTATTGGTCCCGAGCAAGGCGCTTCCTTACCCGGAATGACGATTGTCTGCGGTGATTCGCATACATCCACGAACGGTGCCCTGGGGGCATTGGCATTTGGTATTGGCACCTCCGAAGTCGAGCATACATTAGCAACGCAGTGTCTGGTGCTGCGTAAAGCAAAGAACATGCAAGTGATTGTTGATGGTCAGCCAGGCAATGGTGTGTCTGCCAAGGATATTGTTTTGGCCATTATTGGTGAAATCGGTACCGCTGGTGGCACGGGGCACACGATTGAATTCGCTGGAGAGGCTATTCGTGCGCTTTCAATGGAAGGCAGAATGACGGTATGTAATATGAGTATTGAAGCAGGGGCCAGGGCCGGTCTGATCGCCGTTGATGATAAGACCATTGAATACATCAAGGGCAGACCTTTTGCACCAAGTGGTGAGAGTTGGGATCGTGCGGTAGAAGCTTGGCATGATTTGAAGAGTGATGAGGGTGCGCATTTTGATAAGGTCGTCAGGATCAATGCAGCCGAGATTCAACCACAGGTAACCTGGGGGACGTCCCCTGAAATGGTAGTACCTGTGGGTGGAGAGGTTCCCGATCCAGTAGATGAACCTGATAGTAGTGTGCGCGAAGGTATGCAACACGCCTTGAAATACATGGATTTATCTCCGGGCACAGTAATTAAAGACATCAAGATAGACAAGGTATTTATCGGCTCATGTACCAATTCGCGTATTGAGGATATTCGATCTGCGGCAGAAACGATTCAGGGTAAACATATCGCCGATAATGTGATCCTGGCCATGGTGGTTCCCGGTTCTGGGCTGGTAAAGCGGCAGGCTGAAAAAGAAGGTCTGGATCAAATATTTATCGATGCCGGGTTTGAGTGGCGTGAACCGGGTTGTTCTATGTGTCTCGGGATGAACGAGGATAGATTATCGCCGGGAGAAAGATGCGCCTCCACATCAAATCGTAATTTTGAGGGTCGGCAAGGGCCTGGTGGAAGAACGCATCTGGTTAGTCCTGCGATGGCAGCTGCAGCTGCAATTGCCGGACATTTTGTCGATATTCGTGAGTTATAGAAAAGGATTGATTCTAAAATAATGAAAGTATTTAAGAGTTTTACCGGGATTGTTGCCCCACTTGATAGACCAAATGTCGACACAGATGCCATCATCCCCAAGCAATATTTAAAATCAATTAAGCGAACCGGCTTTGGTCCAAATTTATTCGATGAATGGCGTTATCTGGATTCAGGAGAATCGGGTGATGATCATTCAAAAAGGAAAGAAAATCCTGATTTTGTTCTAAACCAGGCACGTTATAAAGAAGCACAAATCTTGCTTGCCCGTGAAAATTTTGGTTGTGGTTCATCACGTGAGCATGCTGTCTGGGCTTTTCTGGATTATGGTATCGACGTAATTATTGCACGGAGTTTTGCAGATATTTTTCACAGTAATTCATTCAAGAATGGGCTTTTGTCTATCACACTTGATGGTGATGTCATTGACAAACTGTTTGAAGCGACATTAGTGACAGATAATTATCAACTGACCATTGACCTGGAAAATCTTTCTGTCTCTACGCCAGAAGGCGACAACTATCTATTTGAACTTGAGAATGGTTTGCAGGAACGTTTACTTCAAGGCATGGACGATATTAGTATGACGCTATCACTTTCTGATGAGATTCGTGCTTACGAAGCTAAAAGAAAACAACAAACACCCTGGCTGTTTCAGGTCAAATGAAAATTCTTTCAGAAAATAAATTGGTGGGCAATGCTGGACTCGAACCAGCGACTTCTGCCATGTGAAGACAGCGCTCTAACCAGCTGAGCTAATCGCCCCTTAGATAATCAAAGTCTAGAGTAAAAATAGAGGCCTGACGAGCAACAAATTAATACCGACAGTAATATTTGTGATCAGTAATTAGTAACTGGTGATTATTCAGGGATCAATTAATGGAGTTAAATATGAAAACACATAAGGATTTGGAAGTATGGAAATCTTCAATTGTTTTAGCTGGAGATATTTACAGAACTACAGAAAAGTATCCTAAAAGTGAGACTTTTGGTATTGTTTCTCAAATGAGAAGGGCGGCAGTATCAGTTGGAGCAAATATAGCTGAGGGTGCTGCCAGGCAATCAAGAAAAGAATTTATGTATTTTTTATCTGTTTCACAAGGCTCTGCTAGTGAACTTGATACGTTGATTGAAATTTCAAAAGAGGTGAATATTATCAATATTATGAACCTTGAAAAACTTCAGGAAGATATCTCAAAAATATCAAAAATGCTGAGTGGATTACTCAGAAGTCTTAAACAAAAATAAATTATTTAAGGAAACTCTGATTAAGTATCTTTATCGTCATGCTGGTGAATACCAGCATCCAGTAAACAATTGTTTTGACTGGATTCTGGCCTACGCCAGAATGACGATTAAATGAATTTTGCAACTTGTTCAGACCTTCCTTAAATTACAAATTACTGATCACTGATTACTTATGGTTGTAAGAACCCGCTTTGCTCCAAGCCCGACTGGATATCTGCATATTGGCGGTGTGCGCACGGCCTTATTTTCATGGCTATATGCGCGTCATCATCAGGGCGATTTTGTCTTGCGCATTGAAGATACTGATCGAGAACGTTCGACTGATGAATCAGTGCAAGTAATCCTGGATGGTATGGAATGGTTGGGGCTGGATTATGATGAGGGCCCTATTTATCAGACGCAACGATATGATCGTTATAAAGAGATCATTCAACAATTGCTGGATGAAGATAAGGCCTATTACTGTTACTGCAGCAAGGAAGAGCTTGATGTCATGCGAGAAGAAGCCATGGCACGAGGTGATAAGCCTAGATACGATGGGCGATGTCGTGATCTTAATCATTTACGCAATGAAGATAATCAAGCCGTTGTCAGGTTTAAAAATCCACTAGAGGGAGAAGTGCTTATAGAAGACCGTATTCAGGGAACGGTTATTTATAAGAACGAAGAGCTTGATGATTTGATCATCGCCAGATCAGACGGCACGCCTACTTATAATTTAACGGTGGTTGTTGATGATATGGATATGCAGATAACTGATGTCATCAGAGGTGATGATCATCTGAACAATACGCCCAGGCAGATTAATATATTTAATGCCTTGGGTGCAGACGCACCAAGATATGCGCATATGCCGCTGATATTAGGTGAGGATGGCAGTCGTCTTTCCAAACGTCACGGCGCAGCAAATATATTGCAATATAAAGAAGATGGTTATTTACCAGAAGCCTTATTAAATTACCTTGCGCGGCTTGGCTGGTCTCATGGAGATCAGGAAATATTTAGTATGGCTGAGATGATTGAGTATTTTGATATTGAGGATGTGAATAAATCCGCAGCATCGGTGAATCCCGAAAAATTACTGTGGTTGAACCAGCATTACATCAAGACAGGGGATAATGCCGAACTCGCCGAGAAGCTGGGTGAATATTTTAAACAGCTGAATATTGATACGGATAATGGACCAGATATCCTCGAGCTTGTCGAGGTTCAGAAAGAACGAGCGAAAACACTGCTAGAAATGGCAGAGCAAAGTCGATGTTTTTATGTCGATTTCGATACTCATGATGCCGATGCTGCGAAAAAACATCTAAGACCGGTGACTCTGGAACCCATGGAGAAGCTTCGTGAGAAATTTGCTGCACTTGACGAGTGGCAAGATGAAAATTTACACAAAATTATTGACGATACTGCTGCAGAATTTGATATAAAAATGGGTAAAATTGCCCAGCCTTTACGCGTTGCAATTACCGGCGGATCTGTTTCGCCATCGATAGACGTAACACTAAGATTAATAGGCAAAAAAAGGGTGCTTGCACGTCTTGATATGGCCCTGGATTATATCCGTGCACGTGCTTGACAGAAAGTAGGGGGTAACGTAAAGTCTCGCGCTTTCCAGGGGCCATAGCTCAGCTGGGAGAGCGCTACACTGGCAGTGTAGAGGTCGGCGGTTCGATCCCGCCTAGCTCCACCAACGTCCCCTTCGTCTAGAGGCCTAGGACACCGCCCTTTCACGGCGGCAACACCGGTTCGAACCCGGTAGGGGACGCCACCTTCAAAGCATTGAAATAAAATAAGAAATTGCGTAAATCAGGTTACCTTTGGGTGGCCTTTTTTATTGATAAATAGCATTTAGGTAACTTTTGGGTAAGTCTCAGGAACTTAAACACAGATATTTATCTTTTGATCAGACGCAAAACAGACCAAAAAAACACCCCTATAAATCAACAACTTGCAAGGGTAAAAAAACTCACGAAAGTCATTGATCCTTAGTAAATACGCACGCTACGTGCCTTGAATGTGTTTATGTGGGTCATTTTTCCGTATTCAGGCTATTTCGTACTTTCTCGGGCATGGTCCTTATTCAAGAAAGTATATCTGCCTGTTAATGCCTATAATTTCAGGTGGCCTCAAATCCCATTCAGGAAGGTCTATATATAGGCACGGTGTGGCGACCAGTGGTTATTGGTTAGTCGATTATTATGATAAAAAGAGAGGCTTCGGCCTCCCTTTTTTTAATTCTAATTCGGTTGCAGATTAGCCCAACAGGTCACCGACCAGTGTTGCGCTGGCCAACACGGAATCAGTCAATTGCCAGCGTTTGCCCACAAATCAAGCTGCTGGGAAACAGTGGTCATTCTATATATGATGAGGTTTCTTTCCGGTAGAAGGTAAGCGTTTAGTGGATTTGTTTTTCCAATTGCTTGTTGGGCACGTGGTGGGAGACTACGTGCTCCAGAGTTCGATCATGGCCAAGTCCAAGAGCCGGCACGCGGAAATATTCAAAACCGCAAGCTCCCGTTTCCCACCGTGGTATTACTGGTTACTGGCCCATTCTCTGGTTCATGGCGGCATGGTTTACCTCATCACAGGCAGCCTCATGCTTGGATTGATCGAAACGGCTTTGCACTCCGTGATTGATTATTGCAAGTGCGAACGCTGGATTAACATTCACGTGGATCAGAGCCTGCACATCCTGTGCAAACTGGGATATATTTAGGTAATTATGCCCTTGACGAAATATACTGAGGGGGCTAGTGTGCCCGGATGGATTTTCCGCGGTGGCTCCGATGGTGCTTGCTTGTTTTTGTGGAGGAAG
>JAKZTI010000118.1:0-26976 GCA_047517145.1 Gammaproteobacteria bacterium | reverse complement strand
TGCGTGTGTCATTGATATTGTCGGTGGAATCCTGCCACCATAAAGCTAGAATTTACTTCTTACCAATTAACCTCGTCACAGCAAGCAAATGCCTTTCTCGCGTAACACCGCGATCGCCCGTCCAATTTACTACCTCAAATCTCCTATTTTCTAAAAACGATCAAATATATCCATCGCCAAGCTGCTGATTTAGTAAATACTGAATATTTTATTGAATATTCAGTATTTACTTGATATAAGTATCTGCTATGAATAGTCGTCAGGAAGACATAGAACTAGATATTCGTTCTCAAATCGTAGATGCAGCGCACACCCGTTTCAGACACTATGGTTATGGTAAAACAACCATGGCCGAGATTGCTGCAGATACAGGTATGTCTGCAGCCAACCTATACCGTTACTTCAAAAGCAAGCAGGATATCATCGCTGAATGCGCCAATCGGTGCATGTGCGAGCGCGTTGATCGCTTACGAGCAGCCATCAGGAAGCCAGGGATGGGTGCCATTGAACAACTTCAAACCTATGTACTGACCGACCTGAATATGAGCCGTGAAATGGCAGAAGGTGATGAAAAAATCAGTGAACTGGTCAACAACATCACTCTGCAACGACCAGATATGGTTTATAAAAAAGTTGAGGCAGAAAATTCCTTAATTGCAGAAATATTATCTCATGGTAATGAGACGGGGGAATTTGCTATTGATGACATCACTAATACTGCAAGTACGATTCATATGAGTCTCGTTATTTTCAATGTTCCTATCTTCATGAGCCTGTACTCTCTTGAGGAATTCAAGGAAAAAGCAAACTCTATAATTGAATTGATTGTTACCGGACTGGCAAAACCTGACCAGGTTTCTTCAAAAGCATAAATATTTCACAAATATTCATCTTTTATAAGGAATGTAATCATGAAAAAATTTGAACAGGCCTTCGGTAAATGGGTTTTACAGTATCGATGGCCCATTATTATTTTTAGTCTTGTTTTTGTCGCATTAACAGCAACGGGTGGCAAAAATATTTACTTCACAACTAACTATCGCGTGTTTTTCAGTGAAGATAATCCAGAGTTACTTGCGTTCGAAGCGCTGGAAAATACTTATGTTAAAAACGACAATGTACTTTTTGTTCTGGAACCCAATGATGGGAATATATTTACACAAGAAACACTTTCTGCCATTGAATATCTAACTAATCAGGCCTGGCAAATTCCCTTCTCAAACCGGGTCGATTCTATTACCAACTTCCAATATACAGAAGCAGAAGAAGATGATCTGATAGTCAGAGACCTGATCGAGGGAGCATCTTCATATAGCAAAGAACAACTTCGGCAGGCTAAAGAAATCACACTGAACGAGCCTTTGCTACACAATCGATTAATCTCAGATCGAGCGCACGTCACAGGGATCAACGTCACTGTTCAATTACCAAGAATCAATGAAGACGTTGAGACTCCGGAAGTTGTTCAGTTTTCCAGAAACCTGGCCAGAGACTTCGAGGCTGCCTATCCAGATATAAATGTACGTCTGACCGGAATGTTGATGATGAATAATGCATTTTCCGAATCAGCAAAAGGTGATATAGCCAATCTGGTACCAATCAGCTTTGCAGTGATGTTGCTATTATTAGCCGTACTGGTCGGAGGAATAACAGGTACTTTTTGCACTTTGCTGGTCATTGCTTCCTCAATTATTGTGGCGATGGGTATCGGGGGATATATTGGTTTTCCCATCTCCCCGCCTTCCGCGACATTTCCAACAATAATATTAACCATTGCCATCGCTAATTGCGTACATATCCTGGTTACATTCCTACATGATATGCGTCAAGGCATGTCTAAGAACGATGCACTCATTGAAAGCCTGCGAATCAATTTACAACCCGTATTCCTGGCTAGTTTAACCACTGCGATTGGTTTTTTAATGATGAATTTTTCTGATGTGCCTCCATTTAGACATCTGGGTAACTTCGTTGCCATTGGTGTCGCTATTTCATTCATCATGTCTGTCACCTTCTTACCAGCCTTAATTTCACTCCTGCCGGTTAAGGTGAAGGAGAAAAAGGATGGTCACGACAGAATTATGGAAAAATTTGGTGACTTTGTCGTGCGCAGACGATCCTTTCTTTTCTGGGGAATGTGCGGTCTGATTCTGGTCTTACTGACAGGACTCCCACGCAATGAATTAAATGATGTCTTTGTTCACTACTTTGATGAAACAATCGATTTCAGAGTCGATTCAGATTTCACCACAGATAATCTGACCGGAATATACAATATTGAGTATTCATTGGATTCCGGTGAACCTGGCGGTATCAGCAATCCAGGGTATCTCCATGATGTTGATGCTTTTGCAAACTGGTACAGACAACAACCAGAAATTCTGCATGTAAATACTTATACCGATATTAGTAAGCGTTTAAATAAAAATATGCATGGCGACGATCAAGCCATGTATAAGATCCCTGAAGAAAGAAATCTGTCAGCACAATATCTTCTGTTATATGAAATGTCGCTGCCCTATGGACTCGATCTAAACAATCAGATCAATGTTGACAAATCTGCCATAAGATTGACAGTAACTCTAACCACCCTGTCATCAAATGAACTCATATCTATCGAAGAACGCGCTGCAACCTGGCTAAAAGATAATGCGCCACATATTAAATCTGGTAATGGCACAGGAACGTCGATGATGTTCGCACATATTGGTAAGAGGAATATCATTAGTATGCTTTATGCCACAACTCTGGCACTGGTATTAATTTCGTTGGTCCTTATCGTTGCATTACGATCAATCAAGATAGGGTTAATTAGTCTGATACCTAACCTGGCACCTGCGGCAATGGGATTCGGACTATGGGGTTACATGGTTGGTGAAATAGGCCTGTCACTCTCAATTGTTTCAACCATGACACTTGGCATTGTGGTAGATGATACGGTCCACTTTTTAAGCAAATATCTTCGTGCTCGCCGGGAAAAGCATCTAAGTCCAGAAGATGCAGTCAGATATGCCTTTGCAACCGTGGGTCGTGCTTTATTAATTACTTCCGTTGTACTAGTAGCGGGTTTCCTGGTGTTGGCTACTTCATCATTTCAGCTAAATTCAGGCATGGGCCTGGTTACAGCTATCGTTATTACACTAGCATTAATAGCAGACTTCCTGTTCCTGCCACCACTGTTGATCAAATTAGAGGAGAAATTTAGTGCAAAAGAATTGCTTGCTGGCAATACTGCTTCTGATTCTGCCACTGCATAACGCCATAGCAGAATCAGCAGAAGAAAAAGGACTCGCGATTGCGGTAGAAGCTGACAAGCGTGATACAGGTTGGGTTGATCAGAATGCTGATCTTGAAATGATACTCACGAATAAACATGGTCAAAGTAGTCAGCGAACCATGCGGATCAAATCACTTGAGGTTGAAGGTGATGGTGATAAAAGTCTGACAGTGTTCGATAATCCACGAGATATAAAAGGCACCGCATTTTTAAGTCATACCCATGCACTAAAACCAGATGACCAATGGCTATATCTGCCAGCATTGAAAAGAGTCAAACGGATTGCTTCGGCAAATAAATCAGGTCCATTTGTTGGCAGTGAGTTTGCCTACGAAGATCTAACGTCACAGGAAGTTGTGAAATATAGTTACAAATGGTTAGGTGACGAAACATTAGACGGACATGAAGTATTCGTGATTGAACGTTATCCTGAATATAAAAATTCAGGCTATACAAGACTAATATCGTCTATGGATAAGGGCATGTATCAACCTCGCAAGATAGAATTTTATGATCGTAAAAATACTTTATTAAAAACACTGATATTCTCTAATTACAATCAATACCTTGAAAAATACTGGCGACCAGAAAAAATGGAAATGGTGAATCATCAAACAGGAAAGAAAACAGACTTAATTTGGAAAAACTATCAATTTAAAAATGGTCTAGGCGATCGTGATTTTGACCGCAACACCCTGAAACGAGCCAGATAATATATTTGCTAATTATTCAGACGAATAATAGATTTTAGTTTCATGAATTTTCGAAAACTAAATCATCTTATCGCTATTCTTGGCGTCACCTTATCCTTCAGTGCTACAGCAAGTGAATGGAGTGGTTACCTGGGGACAGAGTTTCGATACTTCACACAGGATCCACGTGATCCAAGACAACACGATGAGAATTTTTCCCTGGTGTTTGAACCCGAGTACTATCACGAATGGGATAAAGGTACGCAGAGCCTTGCCTTTGTACCTTTCTTCCGCCTCGATCAACACGATAATGAGCGCACCCACTTTGATATCCGCGAATTAACCTGGACAAAAGTAGCAGAAGACTGGGAATTAAGGCTTGGCCTGCGCAAGGTCTTCTGGGGAGTCACTGAATTTCAACATCTGGTGGACATCATTAACCAGACAGATCTGGTTGAAAATATTGATACCGAAGACAAACTTGGGCAACCGATGATCAATCTTGCCTTGATAAATGATTGGGGAACCGTCGATCTATTCATAATGCCCTACTTCAGGGAACGTACATTCCCCGGCATAGAGGGCCGCCCCAGAAACCAGCCTGTAGTCGATGAGGATTTATCAAAATACGAATCTTCAGCCAAACAAAAACATATTGATTTTGCCATACGTTACTCCCATTATTTTGGAGATTGGGATGTTGGTGTTGCTCATTTCTATGGTACCAGCCGTGATTCGAGATCGATCCTCACCATGAATAGCTCTGGTATACCGGTCCTGGCACCCTTTTATGACATCATCAATCAAGCCTCTATTGATCTGCAGGCAACCAAAGGCAATATGCTTTGGAAACTTGAAGCCCTGCACCGCAGTGGTCAGGGTGAAACGTATAATGCTGTGGCGAGTGGTTTTGAATATACCTTCGTGGGTATCTTCGATAGTGCAATCGACCTTGGAGTGCTTGGAGAGTATCACTATGATGGTCGCGGCGAAGACGCACTGACTTTTTTTGAAGATGATATAGCTACAGGGATGCGCTTTGCGTTTAATGATGCACAATCGAGCGAAGCATTAGTAGGACTACTCTGGGATAGGGACTCGGGGGGTAAATTTCTGAATATCGAAGCTAGCAGGCGGATAGGTAGTGACTGGTTGCTGGAGATGGAGGGCCGATTCCTGTTTGACACATCATCCTCTGATCCAGCCTTTGCCTTAAGTCGTGACGATTATCTGGAACTGTTTTTAACTTACAATTTCTAGATGCTCATCATGGACTCTGCTTAAAAATTATCTCACGATCACATTGGTTATGATTTTATGGTTTATTTTCTAGGTCTTCTTTCAATGATAAATATTTTTGTAATCCTAATATTTCCTTTATCTCATCAAAGTCCACCATCTTGTCAGTCAACGATTGGGTGTGACCATCTCTTTTAAATACTTCCGCCATTTCACGCATGGCCTTTGCCGTTAACAACACAGAATCAATCGGAGTGACTACAATCTTAAAACCCATCTCTTCAAGTTCCGCTGCAGAGAGTATGGGAGTTTTTCCAAAGGTCAGCATATTGACAAACTTTGGATACTCAACTCGTTTACAAATTTCTTCCAGTTCATCCACTGATAGTGGTGCTTCAATAAAAGCGATATCTGCACCCGCATCACAATAACGATTAACTCTGTCTATCGCATCATCAAGTCCATCAGTTTCTCTGGAGTCTGTTCTTGCGATAAAAAAGAAATCGGGATCCTTTCTCGCCTCTACTGCCGCCTTGAACTTAAGCACCATCTCATTTGCAGGAATTACATGTTTATTACCGAAATGTCCACAGCGTTTTGGGAATACCTGATCTTCCAGAATAATACCCGCGGCCCCTGCCCCTTCAAATTCACTCACACAACGCATCACATTATGCAAATCACCATGACCCGTATCAGCATCTGCAACAACAGGAACAGAAAGGCGATGAACCATGCGCCTGGTTGCATCTACCATTTCAGACATGCCGACAAAATTAATATCCGGTAAACCAAATAGACTGGCACTGGTACCAAAGCCACCTATAAACACCGTATCGAACCCCGCCTGCTCTGCCAGTACAGCTGATAAAACATCATGTGCGCCAAGGGTAGTTATGATCCCGGGCTTTTCCATTAAATCACGAAATTGCCTGGCCATGCTTTTCTGTTGCGACATAAGTTCTCCCTATAATCTGATTTGATTCACCATTGTAATTTTTACATAAAATTAGATGGTGCTGATTTTTTCCATGCATCCAGGGCTTCGATGTCTGCATACCATCGCTGTATTTGCTTGAAAGCGTCAATGGGCATATGTGCGATCTCCGCATGATCCAGAAAAGAAGCAACGGCATAATCTGCTAATGTGACATCATCACACACCAGCCACTTTCGATCACCAAGATGATCATCCAGTACCTCCGCAAAACGCAAGAACAACTCATCGCCCTTTTTAAGTTCATCTGGATCCGGATCTCCCAGATTGAGAAAATTTTTGACCAGATATTCGAAAACATAAATACCGCAGGCCGGGCTCCAGTGTGAAAGATTCCAGGCCAGCCACCTGTTAATGTCCGCCTGTTGCTTAAGATCATCTGAGTAAAGTGTATGACCTGATTCCCTTTTCGCTAAATACTGCATGATCGCGGTGGATTCCCACAGCGTAAAACCATCATCATCGATAAACGTAGGGATCTTGTGGTTTGGATTCAACGCAACAAAATCAGGTTTCATTTGCTCACCATCAGGAATTGAAATATCAATCAACTCGGGATCCAGTCCCAAATGATAAGCAACTGCCAGAACACGACGGGAATTCGGTGAAGGTGGAAAATGATAAAGCTTCATGAAACTACCCCTTAGTTATTTTCGGTGATAATCCCTATAATAGACCAACATTAATGCTAAGGGAGAATCCAGATGGCAGAGACAAATAACGGCAGCATGATAATGGGGATGATCTGGATGTTTGTCATTTCAATATTACTCTTCTGGTTGCCTGCATTTGGGCCACTGATTGCCGGTATTGTAGGTGGCAAGGTCGCCGGTGGCGTCGGCTCAGGTATGATGGCCGCGCTGTTACCGGGAATCTTACTTGCCGTTGCCCTGTTTGTTGGCGGAACCGTGCTCACGGCACTCCCCGTCATCGGCGCTGTGATTGCAGGTGGTGGATTCCTACTTTATGTATTTTATATTCCTCCCCTTTTAATTGGAGCGCTGATCGGTGGTTTAATGGCCTGAGCTTCTGGCGATAGAATGATTTCATGGTTATAGAAGATCAAGTTGCTCATCTGTTGCTGCTGACTGGCCTGTGCTTGCTTCACAAATCATCTCTAGTTTTGAAGCACTAACACCTAATAATCGTACTTTGCGTACACCTGCTTCTGTTTTCTGAATTAGCTCACTAAGAACACACATCATATCGTCGGCATTCTTCACGGAATTCTCTCTGGTAAGACTTCGTGTCACCAATTCAAAATTATTATATTTCACTTTTAGTGTGACAGTCCTGGCGGAAAGATCTTTTTCAAGAAGCTTCATAAATACTTTTTCAGATAAACCTTTGAGCTTGCTTAACATCAAATCAATATCACTTAAGTCTTCCTGAAAAGTTATTTCACTGCCAATCGATTTTCGAATACGATTGTTTCTCACCGGTCGGTGATCTATCCCACGAGCAATTTGAAAATAATATCGCCCTGTCTTGCCAAATCTTTTAATAAGTTTATTTTCCGTCCACTGCTTTAAATCTGCACCGGTATTGATCCCCAGTGCCTTCATTTTCGCTTCTGTCGCCTTGCCAACACCGTGAAATTTCCTGACCGGTAGTTGCTCAACAAATTTTTCACCCTACTCTGGTGTGATCAGATATAAACCATCTGGTTTATCCATATCAGAGGCAATCTTGGCAAGGAATTTGTTATAGGAAATGCCTGCTGATGCCGTGAGTCCAGTTTCCTCTTTGATTGTACTTTTAATTGACTGTGCAATCAGTGTGGCCGATCCCTGAAATTCTTTACACTCAGTCACATCCAGATAGGCTTCATCCAGAGAAAGCGGTTCCACCAGATCTGTATAGCGTTTAAAGATAGATTGTATTTTTATTGAGACTCCTCTATATATATCGATACGAGGCCTTATAAATATTGCCCTGGGGCATAATCTGTAAGCAGTTGCACTTGGCATCGCCGAGTGGATGCCAAATTGCCTGGCCTCATAACTGCATGCGGCCACAACTCCGCGTTTATCAGGAAGACCACCGACAATCACGGGCTTTCCCTGATATTCGGGATGATCCCGCTGCTCGACAGAGGCAAAGAATGCGTCCATATCAATATGAATGATCTTACGGTTTTCCACGATATATAGTATATTTGCCAACGTTTAACACTACAATTTGTATCAGCTATATCGCTGATATGGGAGCAGTTGCTTTGAAGAAGATTTATCTCATCAGTTTTACAGTCTTATTTTTAACTATCCAGCCTACTTTCGCAGACATGAACGCCGCCAACGATGCACTGGCTCGTGGGGATCTTGCCGCTGCCGCTGCCGAGTTTCAGAAGCTCGCTGAACAAGGAGATAAAAAGGCACAGGCCCATTTGGGCTATATGTATTATGTCGGTGAAGGTGTAGAACAGGATTATGTCAAGGCGGTTAAATGGTACAAGAAAGCAGCAATTCTTGGCGACAAGGATTCTCAATATAATCTCGCTGTTTCCTACGCATTTGGTGAAGGCGTCAAACAGAATTATAAAGAAGCCTTTCAGTGGTACCGGCGAGCCGCAGAGCAAAACCATGCAGTCGCTCAATATAGTCTGGGCGTCTCATACGCCTACGGTGAAGGTATCACTCAAAACCCGGAATTGGCGGCAGAATGGTTTAAAAAAGCGGCAGAACAAGGATATGAGCGTGCCCAGGTACTACTCGGCAGTCTTTATCACACGGGAGATGGAGTAGAAAAAAATTATGAACAAGCCGCGCATTGGTATCGCAAAGCGGCAGACAAAGGTAATTCCGCAGCCCAATACAATCTTGGAACCCTGTATCGTGCAGGTAATGGCGTAAAGCAAGATTATAATCAGGCAGTCAGATGGTTCCGTCTGTCCGCAGATCAGGGGTATGCTGCGGCTCAAAATGAGTTGGCCAGTATCGAAAGAGCTATTGCTGGTGCAAACCGGCCTGCACCAGTATCCGTCCCCGAAATAGAAGACGTGCCTGCCGAGGCAGAAACAGTCCCAACAGACAGTGCCGAAGAAACGACACAATCCATCCCAACCCTGGCAACCCCAACACCAGCAAAAACTGAGCCTGAACCTGAGGTCGTGGAAACTGAGGTTGCTGAGACTGAAGAAATTGCCGAAGCTGAAACGGTTGAGCCACCAGCCCCTGATGTGAGTGAAGCAGTTACAGAAGAAGCACCGAAGAAAGGTTTCTTTTCCAGGCTGTTTGGTAAAAAGGATCCTGCGGATCAAGAGCCTGATCAAAGTGGTGTCGTCTATGCCACTCCTGAGGAAGTTGCTGCTGCTGAAAATAGATATGCGCCTCCCACCGGGGCTGAAGTTGAGATGCCTGAAGAAATCGCCTCAGCAGACATGGCCACACCTGAACCTGAGATTATGGAAACTGAAGTTGTTGTAGTTGAGGAGGTTGTCGAACCTGTTGTCGTGGAAACTGAAGTTGTTGCAATTGAAGAAGTCACCGAAACTGAAACTATTGAACCACCAGCCCCTGATGCCAGTGAACAAGATTTCAATGAAGCGCTTACTGAAACAGAAGAAGCGCCGAAAAAAGGTTTTTTTTCCAAGCTGTTTGGTAAAAAAGATGGAGTAGATTCAACACCTACACAAAGTGGTATTGCCTCTGCCGTTCCCGGGAAAATTACTACTTCTGAAAATGCATATGTCCCTGCCCCCGGGGCTGAAATTGAGGTACCAGAAGAGATCGTCTCACCAGACATGGTCACGCCCGAACCTGAGGTCGTGGAAACTGAGGCTGCTGAGATTGAAGTAGTCACCTATGCTGCTGATTCTGCACCCGCGGGACAACAACTGGAATCTTCAACTGAAATTGTAACAACAGTTGCTCAACTTGATTCTGCTAAGACAGCAACACAGTTGCCAGCAGAGTTACCTTTGGCCGAACCTGAACTGGAATTAGAAGTTGAAGTCGAACCTGAAGCTAGCATAGAAGTAATTGCCGATGACGAATTACAAAAAAAAGGTTTTTTCTCTCGATTATTTGGTAGCAAAGATAAAGACAACACACCAGAAAATTCCACCTCAGAGGAAATCGTTGAAATTGATACTCCTGAAGAACCTATCGTCATTGCAAAATTAGAGGAACCTGAAAAGGATGTTTCCATAGAGAAGGAATCCGAAGAAGTACTCATAGAGAGTGTTGGTGTTGCATCAGACATACGGCCTCTCGCAGTCAAAGGTGATTCAAAAGCCCAGTTTCAGCTTGGTACCCTTTATCATCAAGGCAAAGGCGTGAAACAGGATGATACACAAGCTTTCCTCTGGTACCGCCGTGCAGCTCAACAGGGGGATTCAGATGCGCAATATAGTCTTGGGAATATGTACTTGATGGGTGAAGGTATTAAACAAGATGATTCTGAAGCGCGACAATGGTACGAGAAAGCGGCAGAACAAGGTCATGAAGGTGCGCAACATAATCTGGAGAGCCTGCAACGTATTGCAGCAGCAGAGCCAGAATACGAGCCTAATGATAATAACCTGGATAATAATTTAGCAGAACAGGATGAGGGGGAACCTGAAGAGAAAAGAGGATTCTTTAGTAAATTATTTGGAAAAGATGATGCTGATGAGGAGGAACTGGACGAAGCTGATAGTGCTACCGAGGAAACTAGTGCGTTTGAGACTGGTAGTGAACAAATGTCAGCTGATAGTTCAGAAGCTATTGATAATTCAGCATCAAATATCTATGAAAAAGGCCTTGCCTTCGAATTTGGTGAAGGGGTACCGCAAGATTACAGGACTGCCTTTGAATTTTTCAAGAAATCAGCAGATCAAGATTATGCACCAGCACAATACAAATTAGGCCTGGCATATGCTTATGGTCAAGGTACTGAAAAGGATCCTGAAGTAGCCGTTGATTGGTATAAAAAATCAGCAGTACAAGGCTACGCTTTAGCACAAAGGACGCTGGCCACACTTTATATGAGTGGTGAAGGCATCGAACAAAATAAGCCGCTGGCACTAGCCTGGTATGATATTTTGGCTGATAGCGGCAACGTAATGGATGTTCACAGACGTGATGCTTTAAAAGAAAAACTTACGCC
Source organism: Gammaproteobacteria bacterium (assembly GCA_047517145.1). GTDB lineage: Bacteria > Pseudomonadota > Gammaproteobacteria > Eutrophobiales > Eutrophobiaceae > SMWN01. Next base: position 15,683 of record JAKZTI010000118.1, on the reverse strand, counting down.
GGATGAAATAGATGAAGCAGATATATTAAAACAGGAATTGCCGAACTAATTCAAAATCATTCATTGAAGCTTAACGTGATTTTCTGTGAAAGAGCTAGATCACGAGAGGAATAATATCAAATAATATACCGGAATTATTCTGAAAAACATTCGGGGAACTAGTTGGCTTCATTACAGTCCATCCGTGCTATGTATAATAAAATACAGCTATTGATAATATGAAAATCAAGATTGCATTTATCAGTACGATCGCCCTCCTTGTTTTTATCTTTTTTTATTTTGGATTACATCAGTACGCTAATCTGGATTCCTTAAAAGCACAACAAACCATCATCACCGAATTCAACAACACTGACCCTTTAGCAGCAGCATTAATATTTTTCACTGCTTATATTGTCATTACAGGATTATCCCTGCCGGGCGCAGCCATTATGACATTGGCTGGTGGCGCGGTATTTGGCTTACTCAAGGGAACATTGCTGGTTTCATTTGCATCAACCATAGGCGCAACACTTGCCTTTCTGATATCACGCTATCTGTTCAGAGAACCATTGCAGCAAAGATTCGCAGAACGATTACATGTAATTAATCAGGGAATAGAAAAAGACGGTGCATTTTATTTATTTACATTACGTCTGGTCCCCGCATTTCCATTTTTTATCGTCAATATAGTCATGGGTCTAACTCCAATAAAAACACTGACATTTTTTTTCGTCAGTCAGCTGGGTATGCTAGCCGGTACCATTGTCTATATTTTTGCAGGTACGCAACTTGCGCAGATCAATAGCCTGAAAGATATTTTTTCTGCGGAATTAATCCTTTCTTTTACGCTACTTGGGCTTTTCCCATTAATAGCGAAAAAAACATTAGATTTCATTCAGTCACGGCGACAAATAGAGGACAAGGGAACAGAAAGTGAATCATCATGAACAAGGATTATAAAAAACCTGAAAAATTTGATCGCAACCTGATTGTATTAGGTGCTGGTTCCGCAGGTCTGGTAACTGCCTATATTGCTGCAGCAGTCAAAGCCAAAGTAACCTTGGTTGAAAAAAACAAGATGGGTGGAGATTGCCTGTATACAGGTTGTGTTCCATCAAAAGCCCTTATCCGCTCAGCAAAATTTCTTGCGCATGCTCACCGTGCCAGGGAATTCGGTTTCAAATCTGCTGATGTTGAGTTTGACTTTTCAGATGTCATGCAACGTGTTCAACGTGTAATAAAAACCATTGAACCGCATGATTCGATTGAACGATACTCGGAACTTGGTGTTGAATGCATCACTGGTGAGGCAAAGATCACTTCTCCATGGACAGTCGAAGTCAACGGCAAGACCTTAAGTACACGGAATATTGTCATCGCAGCCGGGGCACGTCCGTTTGTTCCACCCATCCCAGGCATTGAAGATATCGCTTACTACACATCCGACACGATATGGGAGTTAAGGGAATTACCAAAAAGACTCGTCGTACTTGGCGGTGGCCCGATTGGGTGTGAATTAGCACAATGTTTTGCGCGCTTTGGCAGTCATGTTTCACAAATTGAGATGTTGCCAAGATTATTGATCCGGGAAGATACTGAGATTTCGGAGCTAGTGATGCAACGCTTCAATGAAGAAGGCGTTTCTGTCCTGACAAACCACAAGGCTAAGGAATTCCTGTTTGAGAATGGGGAAAAAATACTGATATGTGAACGTGAAGGCAGTGATATTCGCATTACCTTTGATGAATTACTCGTCGCAGTCGGTCGTGCACCTAATATCACGGGATATGGCCTGGAAGATCTGGACATACCGATAACAAACACAAAAACAATCAAAACAAACGAATTTCTGCAAACTTCATATCCGAATATTTTTGCCTGTGGAGATGTCGCAGGCCCTTTCCAGTTTACACATACAGCGGCACATCAGGCATGGTATGCAGCGGTGAATTCACTGTTTGGTACTTTTAAAAAATTTAAAGTGGATTATTCAGTCATTCCCTGGGCAACTTTTACCGATCCTGAAGTTGCACGTGTTGGCATAAATGAAATAGAAGCTAAAGAAAAAAATATTCCTTACGAGGTCACTACTTATGAAATAGACGATCTTGACCGTGCCATTGCTGATGAAGAAGCACATGGGCTGATAAAGGTACTGACAGTACCGGGGAAAGATAAAATACTCGGTGTTACTATCGTCGGCGAGCACGCAGGCGACCTAATTGCTGAGTATGTCAGTGCCATGCGAAATAACATCGGTCTCAACAAAATATTGGGTACTATCCATATATACCCTACTCTGGCCGAAGCAAACAAATATGTTGCAGGTAACTGGAAAAGGGCTCACGCGCCAGAACGATTGCTTAAGTGGGTAGAAAAATTTCATGCCTGGAGAAGAGGCTAGACAGTGTCAGTCTCTTGATTCATGTTCATGCAAGCCTTCCATATCTTGATGAATAATCACTTCAGCATTTGGAAACGCCTTACATATTTCAATCTCCACCTCATTGGCAATTTGATGCGCTTCTTTGAGCTTTAGCTCGCCATCCATTTCCAGATGTAATTGAATAAATATTTGTCTTCCTGAAGATCGCGTCCTCAGTTCATGTAAATTAAGCACTTCTGGATGTTGTAAAGCAATCTTTTTGATTTCTTCTCGCAATCCATCTGGTAATTCCTGATCCATAAGTTGTGCCAATGATTGCCTGGTAATGTCCCATGCACTTTTAATGATAAAAGCCGCAATCAATAATGCAAAAACAGGGTCAGCCATCTGCCAGTCGAAATATATACTTAATATTAAGGCAACGATGACACTCAAATTTAGTAATAGATCGCCAACGTAGTGTAAGGAATCTGCAGTGATGGCGATGGAGCCTGTCTTTTTAACGACATAACGCTGAAATTTAACCAACAATCCCGTTAGTACGATAGTAATCACCATAACAACAATACCAACCGTTCCATTTTCGATAGGCTGTTGGTGGTATAAACGATTGACCGCCGCAAAAATCAGAAATATTGATGAGCATGCAATGAACGCAGCTTGAACCAGGCCGGCAATCGCTTCTGCCTTGCCATGCCCATAACGGTGATCATGATCGGCTGGTACCAGGGCATGTTTGACTGCAAACAGGTTTATTGCAGAAGCAATTAAATCCAGAAATGAGTCAATTAAGCTTGAAAGAATCGCCACAGAGCCTGTGAATATATAGGCCATCATCTTGATAACAATCAGGATGAAAGCCACGGCTACCGAAGCATAAGTCGCCCATCGCATTAAATTTCCACTTTCGTCTTTAGTAGTCACTGATGTTAATATCTTCCAGGAGATGAAATAGATATTTGATTCTTTTTGGCTCGATCTGTTTCCGGGTCATAGTGTTGACTCCCATTATATTAAAAAACAATCACGCATACCCGAACTACTTGAAAATATGCCCATTTAATCACTGAGGATTTTGATGAATAAATTTGATTACGACTTGTTCGTCATTGGCGCTGGTTCCGGTGGTGTACGTGCTGCGCGTATGTCTTCCAGTTTTGGCGCCAGGGTTGCCATTACAGAAGATCGATATCTGGGAGGTACCTGTGTCAATGTTGGCTGCGTTCCAAAAAAATTACTGGTCTATGCTTCACACTTTTCTGAAGACTTCGAAAATTCCAGGGGCTTTGGCTGGAAGCTTGGTGCAACAGACTTTAACTGGCAACAGCTTATTAAGAATAAAAACACAGAGATAGAACGGCTAAATGGTGTTTATGGAAATATACTGAGCAGTGCCGGGGTTGAAAGGTTCGAGGGCCGTGGAACTCTTGTTGATGAACATACCGTGGCTGTCGATGGCAAAAACTATTCTGCCGAACGCATTCTGATAGCCACTGGTGGCTGGCCAAGCATTCCAGATATTCCGGGGAAGGAACTTGTCATTTCGTCCAATGAAGTGTTTTTTCTGGAAACACTACCTGAAAAAATCCTCGTTGTTGGTGGCGGATACATTGCCGTCGAGTTTGCTGGAATTTTTAATGGGCTTGGGGTAGATACGACGCTGCTCTATAGAGGGCCTTTGTTCTTGCGAGGGTTCGATCAGGATGTTCGCGAATTTCTGGCCGAAGAAATGCGAAAAAAAGGCATTAAGCTTAAATTTGAAACCAATGTTGATTCGATTGAGAAAACAGATAATCAATTACTGGCAACATTAACAGATGGATCAACCCTGGCTGCTGATCAGATCTTGTATGCCACAGGCAGGAAACCAAACACAGAAGGCATGGAAATTGAATCGCGGGGGATCAAACTCGATAAGAATGCCGCCATCATTGTTAATGATCAATATCAAACAAATGTCCCTTCAATTTATGCAGTAGGTGATGTCACCAATCGTGTCAATCTAACGCCCGTGGCACTGGCCGAGGGCATGTTTCTGGCAAGACGTCTCTACAATAATGAAACATCAGCCGTTGAGTATGAAAATATTCCTACCTGCGTATTCAGCCAACCAAACATAGGCACTGTTGGACTCACTGAAGATGAAGCAAGGGATAGCTACGATCAGATTGACATCTATAAATCTTCTTTCACGCCAATGAAACATACTCTATCGGGGGATGATGAAAAAACCTTCATGAAATTGATTGTTGATAAACAGTCAGATCTGGTCATTGGTGTGCATATGGTCGGCCCAGAGGCCGGTGAGATCATACAGGGCATCGGTATTGCCATGATGGCTGGCGCAAGCAAGGCTGATTTCGACAAAACCATAGGTATCCATCCCACAACAGCAGAAGAATTTGTCACCATGAGAGATCCAGCTAATTAAGTAATGACTCAGTCACAGACACAGGCGATATAGCATGAGCTGGTGGGGTAAGTTAATTGGTGGATATATTGGCTTTGCGTTAGGGGGACCAATCGGCGCCCTGCTTGGTGTCGCTTTGGGCCATAATCTTGACAAGGATACATCACCAACACATTCCATTGGACAGCAGAACAGGTCCCAGGCGGCGTTCTTTACGGTAACATTTTCTGTCATGGGCCATATTTGCAAAGCAGATGGTCGCGTGACACCCGATGAAATCAGTGCTGCCAGAATGATCATGTCACAAATGGCCCTATCGCCTGCGCAAAAGGATGCTGCTATTGCACTATTTAATGAGGGTAAAAAAGATGATTTCCCTCTTGAAGATGTTCTGGCTCAATTAAAATCCGAGCTTGGCTTATCAAAAAATATAAAAAGAGTATTTGTTGAGATTCAATGCTCTGCCGCATACGCGGATGGTGTTTTGCACCCGGCCGAGAAAAAGCTCTTGGAAAAAATCTGTCACTTCATCGGTTTCTCTGAATACGAGTTGAATAGCATTCTTACTGCAATTGCGGCTGAAGCACATCATCAAAAATCCGGCCACGGTGGAAAACCTGGGAAAATGCAGATCGAAGATGCTTATGCCATTTTGAATATCAGTCCAGGTGCCAATCTCAATGAAGTAAAGCGTGCCTATCGAAAGCTAATCAGCCAGCATCATCCAGACAAACTTATCTCCAAAGGCTTACCTGAAGAAATGATGAAAATCGCCACAAAAAAAACACAGGAAATCAGAGCAGCTTATGAAAGCGTTATGGATGAAAGAAAGCAGTAAAAGAATAATTTGCGTGTGGTGCCGAAGAGAGGGATCGACAAATCTGACTGGATCAGATTTGGACATGCGAAGCGTGCCCGCAGGGCTGATACCAGGGATGGTATCAGTCAGCATCCGACCTACTATTTACCAACTAGTTGAAAAAGGCGACGCTCTGAAACCTTGGGATTGGTGCCGAAGAGAGGACTCGAACCTCCGACCTACTATTTACGAAACAGTTGCTCTACCAACTGAGCTACTTCGGCGTTTGCTCTAAAATGCGCTGCGAGTATATACCCAAACTGACTGGAAATGCAGGCACTACCTTCAGGATTGATTTTTTACCCTGATAACGACGTCAATACCTGTTTGTACCGTGTGTTTGGGCATCCTTGGAATTTCCTTTACGACCATCTCTTCATCATCAATATCCTGTAGTAAACCTGTATCTTCATTATAAAAATGATGATGCGACTCGGTATTTGAATCATAGAAGATATATCTGGAATCTATAACTACCTGGTTGATCAAGCCCTTGTCCACAAATAATTTTAAGGTGTTATAAACAGTGGCTTTGGAGACCAATTCACTTTTTGTATTTACCTGGGCAAATACCTGTTCTGCAGATAAATGTTGAGGTTTTGCCAGTAACACTTTGGCAATATCAATCCGTTGTGAGGTCGGCCTGATACTATGATTTTCCAGCACCTGGCCAATCTGCCCACCGCTAATTAAGTTTTTCTCATTAAACTTCATAGCCGCAGTATATCCAAAGCCTGTTCTCTCTGCACTATCCGCATGTCTCTATATTTGCGCATCAACAAACCATGTCAGCTATATTTCTGGCGCAAACCGGTGCCTGTATAATACCCTTCCTGAAATGCCCGGCATTGATATAAACATTTTCATAATCTTCCAGCTTACCCAGATATGGCTTGCCATTGTCTGTAGCAGGTCTTAAACCGGACCATTGTTTGACAAACTCGGCATCAGCAATATCCGGCCAAAGCGCACAAGCCCAATCCATCAAATCATTCCTTGCAGTCTGTGTTGTGTCTTTGACAAAGCCAACATCTTCCATGGTACTGCCAATCAACACAAGGCCATCTTTTCTGGGAATAAAATAATGCCCTCCATCCAACACCATTGTTTTAAGCTTTTGATCTGGAAACTTCACACAAAGCATTTGTCCCATGACTGGTTTTATTTTTATCTCACTATTATTTGACCCCAGAATCTTCTCACTCCATGCCCCTGCAGAAAGGATGAATGAATCCGCATAATATTTTTTACTGCCGATTGTCACAGATTTGCATCTGCCGTTATTCATTTCCAGCCCGGTGATTGCAGTATCTTCAAAGATAGTAACGCCAAGTTTTAACAAGCTGGCATGCAATGCTTTTAATAATCTTGAAACCCTGACCTGTGCAATCTCGGGAAGAAATATCGATTTGGCAGGAATATGCATGGTCGACGGATATTCTTTGTAGTTGTCAGCAAATGAAACACTATTCTTATCGGCCCAGTGCCTGGTGTGCTCAACGTCCGATTCATTGATCATTAACAATCCAGATCTGTAATATTCCGGATCAATCCCTGTCTGTTCTTTCAATTCTTCTACATAGTCTTCGTAACATGCCTTGCCCTGGCTGGATAATTCCGCCGAACAGGGATGTTCCAACCAGGGCCGCATGGGGGACAAAATCCCTCCCGCCGCCCAGCTGGATTCCATGCCTAACTTACCTTTATCAAAAAGTGACACAGAAAGGCCACGCATGGCCAGTTCTCTGGCCGTAGTCATGCCTATAATGCCACCACCGATGACAATACAATCTCTTTTATTCATATAAAAATGCCAAGTTGTTCACAGAAATCACTCCAGGGCTTGCCGTTTATCGGGGGTTAAATACCATTTATCAGGAAAGAGTAAAAAAGGTCAACCACGTTTGCTATAAAGGCTATGCGATAGACATGTTCGGATAATTATAAATGCATAAATACAAACATAAAGATCGACAATCCGGGTTTTCCCTCATTGAACTAATGTATGCTGTTGTTATCGGTGGGATAGTAATGGCCATAGGCTTTCCAGCTTTTTCAGGCTTTATTAAAAACAGCCGTCTTACCACCCAAACAAATGATGTGCTGACTTCATTACACGTTGCACGGAATGAAGCCGTTAGCCGTGGGCACAACATCAGGATATTAACGCTCTCTGGTAGTACTGACTGGGCAAGCGGTTGGCAAATACGATTGGATGTTGATAGTAATGGTGTGACAGATACACCGGCTACTGTGGATATTGTACTCCGAAATTATGATGCAATTGAAAATGCTACATTGGTTGGTGATGTCAGCAGTGTAACATATGAGCCAACTGGATATCTTGATCAAGATTTTAATGCAAATCCAGTTGCAATCACGCTCACTGCCAGTAAATGTACTGCTGATGACATACGTCTCATCAGCGTACAATTATCGGGCCTTGTCTCATTTGCAAAACAAGCCTGCCCATAAGATGTGAGGAATACTCATGCATAAAAATATCACCTTTCACAAAATAAAACATCTGTCTGGTTTCACTCTGCTGGAAGTAATGATCGCATTACTTGTCCTGTCGATTGGCCTACTGGGGATTGCTGCACTACAAGCTAATTCACTCAAAGTAAACCATGGGGCTTATCAACGCAGCCAGGCAATCTTTCTCGCTTACGACATGATGGATAGATTACGTGCCAATCGCACCGCTGCCCTTGCTGGTCAATGTGATATAAACATGGGCGCAACATTGGGCGGTACAGATATGTGTGATACCGATGTTACCGACTGGCAAAACAATTTCGTTGGGGCACTGCTACCATCCGGGCAAGGATTTATTGACTGTTCCACTACAGCTAACATTTGTGTAGTCACGGTGCAATGGGATGAAGGCCGTCAGGGAGGCTCTGCCACTACTCAATTTACAATTACTGCTGATCTTTAGAGAAGACATATGAAATATTTAAATAATCTAAAACAACAAGGCTTTTCGATAATTGAAATCATGATCGCACTAGTCATCGGTATGGTTTTGCTTGGTGGTGCTGTGTCTATATTTATCAGCAATAATTCTGTCTACCGCCTGGAATCAGAACTGTCCCGTATGCAGGAATCCGGCCGATTTTTAATCGACATCATGTCTAAAGAAATTCGTATGGCCGGGTTTTCCGGTTGTTCCAGTCGTGGGACTGTCTCAACTACCGTCATGGCCAACGATGCTGTAGCACTTAGTTTTGGCAGCGCAAATGCCATCACCGGTTATGATTATGTTGCAACTGCCGACTGGGAGCCTGATCTTCCAAGTTATGTCACGTTAGCAACCGCCATTAATGCCAGTGTATTGGATAATACTGATGTCATGAATATACAACGCGGTAGCGAATGCGGTGCAGGATTAACAGGGAATATGGCATCGGATAACGCCCAACTCACTATCACAGTGCCAAATGGTTGTAGTTTTTCACAGCAGGAAGTTGTGATGATCACTGATTGCGCAACGGCAGACGTTCTTGCAATAACTAATAGTAACACTGATACATCGGGAAATATAGCTCATGCCATAGCCGCCGGAGCCGGTGGAAATAGTGACAACAAATTGTCCAAAGCCTACGGCCCAGATAGTCAGATATATAAACAATTGTCCAACACCTTTTATGTTGCAAACGGGGCCAGTGGTGAGCCAGCCCTCTGGCTAGCCTCATGGAATCCATCTGTTGCAAACGACTATACCACTTATGAACTTGCTGATGGCGTAGAACAAATGCAATTACTTTATGGCCTTGATACTGGTGGCGGTAATGAATACGCCGATGCCTATGTTGAAGCAGATGATGCTGCTTTAACAGACTGGACCAATGTCAGAAGCGTGCGAATCAGTTTATTATTGCGCAGCGCTGACAACATTACCACGCAGTCACGTGCTTTCACCTTTAACGGCGCAAATGCAAACACCGGCAACGACAAAAGACTGCGCATGCTTTTCTCCACGACCGTCACCTTACGCAACCGTCTACCTTGAGGAGGTTTAGTATGAAGAAATTTTCTACCACTCATTACTCAGGCACTCCCTACCAGAATGGTGCTGCCTTGATTGTCAGCTTGATGATGCTCGTCATAATGACCATATTAGCTGTCAGCGCAGTAACTACTACCACCATGCAGGAAAAGATGGCTGGGAACATTCGTAATAAACACCTTTCATTCCAGACAACTGAGGCCGCCCTGCGTGTAGGTGAAAATGCAGCGCAGAACGTAACCGACCCCTCATTATTCACCAGCGCCGGCACCAATGGCTACTACTCACGTTCCGATCCAAATGATGCAAATTACCCGATCTGGGATCCTGATGATGGATCCACAACCAATTGGGTAGACTCTACAAGTATACCAACAGGAGACACAGGAGCAGGAGAGCCAACAAAAGACCCACAGTATATTATCGAAGACTTTGGCACTGATTACCGTGATGCCGATTGTGCCCTGATCGTACCGCTTCCACCCGGCTGTGAACTAGCAGTGTACCGGGTCACTGCGCAAGGCTGGGGACTAAATGTAAATGCTCATAGCATGATCCAGTCAACCTATAAACAATTATGATTTATCGATTAATGACACTTAGTACTGAGAACAAAGCACATGCTTTGTGCCCTCTCGCTGTTATTTTCAGGAGAAGTTGCTCATGAACAACATAAGCAAAAAATTAAAGACTCTTTCTATCACTAGCTTGCTCATCTGTTTCACAGGTGTCAGTCAAACTGCTAGTGCAGATATTGGATTACCAGATAGCCCATTATTCCTGGGAACTGCAGTACCCCCAAATATCTTTTTTTCAGTGGATGACTCCGGCAGTATGGACTGGGAAGTAACGAAATCACCGGGTGTATCAGCAATACCTCAATACAGCGGTTTTCCGAATAGTGGCAATATCGATATTACACCCACGTTTGGTGATAATGATGAAATGCTCGAGTCCTGTGCCGGTTACAACGTCAACTACTATGACACGAACACAACCTACACCCCCTGGATAGGCGTGGATCAAGCCGGTAACGACTATGTGGATCAGACCATCGGTGCTGCGGAACGAGACCCCTATTACACCAGCACGAGTACAACGAATCTGTTAGCAAGTGATGGTACAAATTTTCCTGGTTATATTCCCTGGGTCGATGCTGGCGTTATCGGTCTTTTTGAAGCAGGAGAATGTTCAGATACACCAGCTGCTGCCGACATTGTAGATAGGAACCAGTTTATTGAAACATCAGCGATGAGCGCTACCGAACAAACTAATTTTGCCAACTGGTATAGCTATTATATTAAACGTGAATACGTCATGAAACGTTCATTATCCGAGATCATCACTAATTCTGTTTCCTATATGGGTCTGGCCACCCTGCATGATAATAATTCTGTGGGCACACCGATTACCGATATGACGACACAGGTCAACAAAGATGATCTGATGACCGAACTGTTCCAGATTAACTCCTCTGGTAGCACCCCTCTGCGACGCCTGCTTGAGAATACAGGCGAATACTATGACCAGGGTGGCAGTAACTCGGATCATAGTCCTCTGGGATTTACCGACGCCAGTCCTATCCAGTCCGCGGCAAGCGGCGGTGAGTGCCAGCAAAATTTTACCGTGCTGTTCACCGATGGTGAATGGAATGGTGGCAGTCCCGTTGACCCACAAAGCGTTATCAATGATAATGATGGAGACGATAACACTGCTTTCGACGGTGGTCCGCACGCACATTCCGCTACAAATACGCTGGCAGATGTGGCCATGCATTTCTATGAAACAGATTTATCTTCAGCACTGGATAATAATATCCCGGAAAATGACTATACCGATCCGGATACAGGTGTCGTTTACACAGATGACAATACGCAGCAACATATGGTGACCTATGGCGTGTCATTCGGCCTGACCGGTACCGGCCTGACCACACCAATAGACCATGACTCGGCAACGGCGACACCACCGTGGACCACCCCGACGAACTCAGCAACCAAGCTCGATGATATGCAACACGCCGCATTCAATGGTCGAGGTTTGTTTTTGAATGCCAGTAATCCACAGGAACTGATTGATTCCCTTAACGCTTCTCTTTCCGATATCGATCAACGCACCAGTGTCTCTGGTTCTGCTATTGCTATTAACAGTACTGTCCTGAAAACTACTTCCTTTATCTTCCAGGCCTCATTCAATAGCGTAGACTGGACCGGTGAGCTATCTGCCTTCTCACTCAACGCCGACGGCTCGGTGAATGCAGAAGTGTGGGCAGCGACAGACAAACTGCCCACAGTAACCGACCCTGACGATCGTGATATCTTTACCAGCGTCTCTACGGGTGGTATTGCATTTGACGACAACCCTGCTAATGCAGAGTTGAATACGGCTATCGGTACCTTGACTGTTGGTGGGACAACCTATACGGCAGCAGATATTATCCACTATATAAGTGGTGATCAGACAAATGAAGGCGCAGGTGCCAATGATCTCCGTGAACGTTCTGAAATCCTGGGCGATATCGTGAGCTCTTCCCCTATTTCAATCGGCGAACAAGACCTGGGGTACGATACTCTGCCAGGCAATAGTGGTGTCGAAGGTACCAGCTACAGCACTTTCCTCGCCGCCAAAAATTCGACATTTACCGATGGCAGCGGTGATCCATTGACAGCAGTTTATGTCGGTTCCAATGACGGCATGCTGCATGTATTTCGTGACTCACAATCTGTCGCATTACAGGGTCAAGAATTGTTCGCCTACATCCCCAGTACATTACATGGAAGGCTTAGTGAGTTAGCGGACCCGGCTTATGGTCATCTATTTTACGTCAATGGTAGCCATACAGTGGGCGATGCCTGTATTGGTAGTGGTACATGTACCTGGAAGAGCATATTAGTAGGCACACTCGGTGAAGGTGGCCGTACCGTATATGCACTGGATGTAACGGATCCGTTTAACTTCGATGCATCAGACGTGCTATGGGAATACAACTTTGACGACACACGTACCGGCACCTCAAATAGTGGTGAGATGGGATTCATCAAAGGCGCGCCACAAGTCGTGCGACTCAATAATAGTGAATGGGGCGTCATATTTGGCAATGGCTACAATAGTGATAGCGATCAGGCACAAATCTTCATCCTGGATGCGGAAGATGGTACCGAGATTGCGGTCTTCAACACCAACATTGGTGACTCCAGTAATGAAAATGGCATGGCAACACCACTGATTGTTGATGAAGATGGGGACAGAATTGCCGACACCATCTACAGTGGCGACCTGTTTGGCAACCTGTACAAGTTTGATATTGCCGATAGCAATGCAAACAGCTGGGGAACCGTATTTGAAGACACTGGCCCAGTACCAAGAGATGCAGAACCTTTGTTTCAGGCGGTTGACGGAAACGGTGATCCACAAGCGATTACCACGAAACCGATGATCGTTGTGAATCCCGAATCGGGTTTCAATATCATTTTCGGTACAGGGAAATACATAGAAACCTCAGATACTACGATTCTGAACCCCTACCAGATAGAAACCATGTACAGTATCTGGGACGACGATGATGATGGCAACCAGTCGCAAGTAAAAAGATCTCTTTTAATTAAACAAACGATAGATGAGGAAGTTACTGCTCCCGTAGGTACGGTACGTATCGTTTCCGAAAATACGATTGATTATACGGGCAATAGCCCGGACAAAGGCTGGTTTATGGATGCATTGGAACCAGGTTTACTCACCCCTTTTAGTGGTGAACGTATCATTGCCGACCCACTTGCGCGCTTTGGTCGGGCAATATTTGTAACCTTTATTCCACCTGACTCTCCTTGTGAACCCGGAGGAAGCTCTGTGCTGATGGAGATTGATGCCCTCAGTGGTGCTCGCCTGGAAGATTCCGTCTTTGATGTCAATGGCGACGGTATTATTGACGATGATGATTTTGTAACTGATAGCAGTGGCAATAAAGTACCAGTCTCCGGTATCTATATTCCGGGAACCTTGACTTCACCGGCAGTGATCTCTCTGGGAGATCCTGATCAGGAAGCCAAACAACTCTCGGGCATTGATAGTGAAACAACGACTGTGTTAGAGAGTACCGGTGGTACCACTGTAGGTCGCCAATCATGGCGCCAACTCAAATAGTCTAGACGAGGAATTAAGATGAACAAACAAATAATCTACATACTTGGCGCGCTATTACTGCTAACTGGATCAGTTCAGGCAGCAACGAACGCAATAGACTTACCGCTTTACACTGAGACCGGTGTCATAGACGAGGTCAGGTTAAATGAGAATGTAATCATCATTAGCGACCAGTTATATAATATTGTTCCTTATGCAAAAGTACATGGAAACAGTAAATATTCAGATGTGTTCGGCATAGAAAGCCTTAGACAGGGTGTAATCGTCGGTGTTAAGTTGGATAAGGTAGGAAACAATCCAAGAGTGATTACAGAAATGTGGTTACTTAATTCGCTACCTGTAGAAGATGATGATTAGAGGAAAATAAAATGAGAACAAAAGCATCATTAAGAGGATTTACATTGTTAGAATTGATGATGGTCGTCGCAATTATTGGTGTTTTAGCCGCCATCGCCATGCCCCAATACAATGATTATGTGGTCAGGACTAAAAGAGTGGAGGCGTCAGGACTCTTAATCGAGTTAGCCTCTTTCATGGAAAGGGAGTTCACTGAAACCGGAATCTACACGAATGCGGCCTTACCATTTACTACATCACCCAAAGGCGGGGCAAAAACGTCATATAACATTGCCTTTTCTACTGCAGCAGCAGCGACAGTTTTTACACTAACTGCAACACCAACAGGTTCTCAGTCAGTTGATACCGATTGTGCTGCGATATCGATTGATCAGGCAGGTACGAAATGTATCCTGGGTGGGTCAAAATGTTCTGATGTTGTTGCACAACAAAGTGCAGTTGGAGATTGTTGGTAATTATTTATAGAAAGTAGTAATCAGACACACCATTTCTTGATATTTTCCTGGGCCTCTGTGATCCTTCGTTGCCTCTCTTCTTCCCCGGCACGAACAACATTGCCATTTTCATCAACGGCCCTGATCCGTCCTGCGCTCTGAACATTCTCGAGTTTTGCCCTTGATTTTCTACAATTATCCTTCTTTAGCGCGGTGTGTTCTGCCTCCCTGTTTAATTCCTTCTCATCCTTCTGTTTGGTTTCGGCAGATTCCTGTTGATTCTTTTGTTGCTTCTCAAACGCCTTAACAGCTTCTTTATTATCAAGATTTACCGAGGCAGGTAATTTGACATCCTCGGTTATAACACCATCTGGCGGTGGCGATTGGGTGTAGTGGGTATTACCATCGGCATCAACCCATTTATACATCTTGGCATGCGACACAGGGGAAAATCCCAATAAACAAACAAGACTAAATACCACTGAACACTGAATTAAAGGTCTATTTTTTTGCATAGCAACATTCATCCATACCATAACTCTTGATTATTAAGTATACGACTCAAAGAAACTATTGTAACCTATTGATATCAAATACGTATATGCTTACATACTCTTCTGATATATATAGACTATATATCAATCCAGAGGTTTAATTAATATTCGTAAAATATTTCTGTCGATAGAGAGAAAGAGGTTTAAGTCATGAAACACTGTCTAAAGATCCTGTTTGCCACAATCCTTATCGCCTTCAGTATGCAGGGATTTTCTGCAGTAAAAGTCGTTGAATGCGAAGATGAGCGAGGTGGAAAATCCTTCCAGAAAGCCTGCCCACCTGGATCAACTCAAGTAGGTAGCAAGAAGATCAGTACCGGAAGCTCCGGTAGTGATAACGATAATTCGAATATAAAGGCAACGCTCTACTTCATTCCGGATTGCGACACTTGTGATGAGGTAAGAGAATTTCTGGATGCGAATGGCGTTTCGTTCGATGAAAAAAATGCAAATGAAACAGTCGAAATTCAGGAAGAACTGACCAAAATATCAGGTGGATTAAAAATACCTACGACTGTTATTGGTGCAGAGGTTGTCGTAGGCTACAGA
>JAKZTI010000117.1:0-15505 GCA_047517145.1 Gammaproteobacteria bacterium | reverse complement strand
CCCTTATCCAGTACGTGCTTTCGTCCTGCCTGGTCAATGAAGAACACTTGTCCATTAGCTTCGATCTCACATTTGTGTTTTGACAGCATAACGATAATTCGTTCGTTATGCTTGAGCGTGGTGATCACTGATTCACCTTTAGGCATACGCTCAAATTCACCACTCTTTGAATCATCGTCGTTGGGGTTAAATAATGTGTCTTCAAAGATTAATGTATCTTTGAACTGGTCTCCTTCCTGCTTTCCACCACTACCATCCTGCAGTTCACCAGTCGGTTTCTTCTTTTCGGAATACAGATATTTGATAATATCCTGGCGCGATGAGAGGTATTGCATGTATTTTACAAGAGCTACTCTGCGGAAAGGATTAAATTCATCACCACCTTCATTCAATGCGCCAATGATATTTCTCCATCCATGATCCTGAGAGAAAATAGACGTATCCAGTTCTTTGAGCGAACGGCTAATGCTGGAGGTATCCTCAATCGAACGAGACAGGATCGCTACAAAGCGTTTTTCGATATCCTTTATCGTATGCGCTTCCGTTTGTAATTGTTTTGTAGTGCACTTTACCAAATCCGTTATTTTCGATGAGGGTACTGACGTTCTGCCAGACATACAGAATTCAAAATCTGCAATCGACAGAAAGCTATACGTTTGCTCTCCTAGCGTCAATTCCATAGGTTTTGCAAAAAGTTTATCTAGCATTTTATTATTTTCTCCTAAGAACCTGCATTAAAAATCCGTACGATTTGAGCGCTCAATGTTAATCTGACGAGCATTATACAGCCTCAAATGAAAGCTTCTACGGCTATTTATAGCAACTCTAACACTGAAAATCTGTGATCTTATCCTCAAGTATTGAATTACGCCTGAATTTATCGCAAATACTTAATTTTTGTACCAATTTATAAAAATTTTGGTGGTTTTCACCCACATGATTATATAGCGCCAAAAAACCGGCGACGTAATCTTGATAGGTGATTACGGTGGTCAATTTCGCATTGTTTAATCCAGACGACAACCACCTGGAATATTGACCGCTGTTTTGTCCTGCCTGATACAGGGCTGCATATTCCTCTGCCAATTGATCAAGTAATAATTTCTTGCTTGCTCTTTTTTCATCAACGGAGCTATCTGAATTATATATAGATTCCAGTTTTTCCCTGCATTTCAGAACCAGATTCACGAATGAAGCTTCATCAGATCGTTTAGCTGAGAATCTCCTTTTATCGGTGTCAGATCCGTGTAGCTCCAGCCATCTCTGCACGCCTTTTTGTGCAACTGTTTCGGCAAAGGCTTCATTAAAAGCTGTATCATTTTTGAGATAAAATTTCTGGTGAGCAAGTTCATGGAAGATGACGTTTGCCAGATAGAATTCATCTCTGCCAAGCATCGTGTTCAACACAGGGTCATTAAACCAGCCAAGGGTAGAATATGCGGAAACGCCACCAACAAATATATCATATCCCTGTGTTTCAAGCTCCTGAGCATACATGGTCGCTGTTTCTTTCGAAAAATAGCCACGATAATTCAGGCAGCCGACAAAAAGAAAACACCACCGTTTGGGCTCTAAAGATAATTCGGGTGTTGCGAAGACATTCCAGATAACAAAATCACGATCCAGATTAGCGTACTCGGTATAACTATCATTGTTGGGGAGCGCTAAATGCTCAGTGGCAAATCTACGGATATCCAGAACCATTTCCAGCTTTTCCTGTAAAATTTCATCTATATCTTCGGTCAACAGAACTTCGGATATGGGCTGTTTTCTCATGAGTATATCTATATGGCCATTGACAGATTGCAGGTAATAAGCGGGAGAGGCACAGGACACTGAACCAAGCGTGAGAAAGGAGATAAGGAAAATGTGCTTGATTTGCCAACGCTTCATTGATATTGATTCTATCTAATATGTTGTGTATTAGAGATAGCGATATAATGTCAGACAAAATATTCTGAGGGAAATGGCAAGATATAATGACGGATGTATTTACAACTCTGATCGACAAGAAAACATTAGCCAGTCATCTGCAGGATCCAAACTGGATTATAGTCGATTGTAGCTATGACCTGGCAGATAAGAATGCCGGTAGAAATTCGTACCTGGAATCACATATTAAAGGTGCCGTTTTTGCGGATGTACATAGTGATCTGAGCGGGCCTCCGGTGACAGATCATGGGCGTCACCCTCTACCAACAGAAGATGCCTTGAATAAATTATATTCCCGACTTGGAATCAATCGTGATTCACAGGTGATTGTTTATGATAATGCGTATGCATGTTTTGCTGGCAGGCTTTGGTGGATGCTGCGTTATATGGGGCACGAGGCTGTTGCTGTCCTTGACGGAGGACGACAGAACTGGGAGCAGGCTGGATTACCTGATGTAGCAGGTGAAGAAAAGAATACACAAACTGACTACAAGGGTAAGGCAAATACGGATTGGTTAGTGACTATCGACAGTGTCCCGGCAGCCGAATTATTGGTTGATTCTCGCGATCCTCAACGTTACAGAGGGGAAGTTGAGCCACTGGATAAGGCGGCCGGACATATCCCAGGTGCCATCAACCGATTCTGGAAAAATAATCTTGATGATAGTGGTCTCTTTAAGGACCCTGAACAATTACGCAAGGAATTTGACAAGTGCTTTGGCGGAACAGATGTAAATGAAACAGTCTTTTATTGTGGTTCTGGCGTTACTGCCTGCCACAATCTGTTGGCGGTGGCACATGCCGGTCTGGATTCCCCTCGTCTATATGCAGGTTCATGGAGTGACTGGTGTGCAGATCCCGGCAGACCTGTGGCAACAGGTGAAGATCATTGAAATCATGGTATTAAGAGAGATTTGAGAGAAAGACGTTATAGTGAAATAATATCTAAATATGCAATAACCTTTTATACTAGGCTGACTTTAATTATTTTATTAACTTAAGAATCTATGTTTTATCGACGTCTATTAATCATTTTCCTGATGACTGGATTGACTGTACCGGTATGGGCAGAACTCGACCAGGCACCTGCTGAAGCAGTTATTGAAGCTTTAGAAGAAGAACTAGCATCCCCGGCGGGAGAAACTATTGCAGAAGAGATCATCCCCGAGGCGCAGGATTCTGTCACTGAATATCCAGCATCAGAGATTGCTACAGAAATATCTGATGTTGCTGCAGAGACAGAAACAGTAATAACTAAGCCGTCGAGTACTGCTGAAAGCGATCTGATTAAAGATGTTGTCCTGGTGCTGGATAACTCAGGAAGCATGAAGAAAAACGACCCTCAGTTTTTAACAAAACAAGCTGTTACAGAATTTATTAACAATCTTGATGAATCGACACGAGCTTCGGTTGTTATTTTTGATCAGGATGTTCGAACGGCAGTCCCTTTAACAGAAATTTCTTCATCATCAAGACAAATTTTATTAGATAGTCTTTCACAAATTAACTACAAGGGCTTGTATACAAATAGTCCTGCTGCCATAGAAAGTGCTATCTATGATCTGAAAAATAATGCCAGAGAGGACGCAAAGAAAGTCATTGTCTTTATGACAGATGGTATTGTTGATACTGGCAATGCAGATCGGGATCTGGAAAAGACAAAATGGTTGAAAGAAGACCTGGCTGCGGATGCTGCGGATGCCGGTATCAGGATCTTTGGCATAGCATTCACCGAGAATGCAGATTTTGAACTGATTCAGTCTCTGGCTCAAAAGACGGATGGCGAGTATTACCGAGCACTCTTGGCAGACGATTTACAGAAGGTATTCAGTAAACTGAATACCTTAATCAATGAGCCTGATAAGCCAGAAGTGGCTATGGAACCGGAGACAATAATTATAGAAAAGATTATTGAAAGGGTCGTTGAGCCAGCACCTGCACCCATCGTCATAGAAGTTCCAGCCGCTCAGTCACAGCTTGCTGATGATTCAGAACGAAAGCGATCTATGTTAATTCTGGTTGCGTTGGCGGTACTTATTTTGGCAGTGATTGCCATGGTGCTTATGCTATTGAGAGGTAGCAAATCAAAATCCCGAGATGAAGATACCGCCCAGGAGGCATATCTGAACGATATCCACGGTATCACCGGACAGGCAAGCTTTGCATTAGGGAACAAACCGACAATGTTGGGGCGCGTTGCCGGTAAAGATACCGAATATTTGAATTATTTTGTTATTCCTGAGACAACCATAGGACGACGTCATTCATTGATCGAATACAAGGACTTTTCCTACTGGATTATTGATCAGGGAAGTATTAACGGGACCTTCGTCAATAACAGAGCGGTGACTTCAGAAGTTCGACTGAAACATGGTGATATGGTTCGATTACACAAAGTTGAGTTTGAATTTGTTATGCCAGAGATGGCGGATTCAGGGATGACTGTGATATCAAATACAGTCATAGCAAGCCAGGGAGCTCCAAGTTCTGAAGCAGCAACATTGGTACCAGGTTCAAGTCCCTCAGCAACAGGCTCTGATGATATTGATTTACCAGATCCGGATTTCGATTTCGATATTACCGGTGCAGTTGATAATGGTGCCCCTGTTGATGAAGATGAAGATGAAGATGAAGAAGACACTGTTATCAGAGGAAGTGAGCCTGCTGCTGATAATGATCCCAAAAGCAGTGATGAAACTATCATGTTAGATGACGATGAAGGAGACGACGTCATGGATGGGTATGATGACGATGACGCAACGATTCGTCCTGATTAATCGTCTTAAAACAAGATTAAAAAATATTGGTCTTGTTATTTTTCATTCTGTTCATAACCATATTGCCAATAAATAGAACCCATACTAACTTCAGTACTGAAATTCGTTTAACCCGTTCTCTAAAATCAAGTTTGGCATAAGCTATTGCATAATCGAGCTAAACTGTTGAGATTGATTGCTGACGGTGAGCTTCATTCAGGTGAAGAACTTGGCAACGCACTGGGTGTATCACGCACAGCAATCTGGAAGATCATCAATTCCTTGAGTCACTATGGAGTGACAATTGTGGCAGTGAAAGGGAAAGGGTACCGTTTATCAAATTCAATAGAATTTCTTGACAAGGAAATATTGCTTTCCAGAATCGGTTCATCTGCAGCAAAAATCCTGAACAAGCTTGAAATATTTGAAGAAATTGAATCGACGAATCAATATCTTCTGGAAAATCTGGATGTTTCAGATAATCACGGAAATGTGGTTCTCGCTGAATATCAATCACATGGTCGAGGCAGACGAGGAAGTTCCTGGGCTTCGCCTTTCGGCTCAGGGCTTTGCCTGTCGGCACGATGGCATTTTGAACAGCCATTAGACTCGTTAATATGTCTATCGCTTGCAGTTGGCTCTGCAGTTATCAGAGTATTGGGAAAAATGGGTTTTGAGGGTGTTGGGCTAAAATGGCCAAACGACATTTTTTTTCAGAACAGGAAACTGGGTGGCTTATTGATAGAGGTAAGGGGAGAAACAGCGGGGCCCTGTGATGTGGTCATAGGCCTGGGTTTGAATATAGCCTTACCGGCTGATTTCGAAGCCGATATCAACCAGTCCTGTATAGACCTTGCGAGTATTAAAGATTCAGTCCCATCGCGGAATGTCATTGCTGCAGAATTGATCTCCGAATTTATGTTACTACTAGATGGCTATGCGGAAGCTGATACTAAAGATATCATCAATGAATGGCAGGAATATGATTGTATGCGTGGTAAACAAGTAAAATTAATTTTGCTGGATAAAAATATAACTGGCCAGGTCGTGGGAATTGATGATGAAGGCGCCTTACTTATGTCGATTGATGACAGTGTTAGAAAATTTACTGCGGGCGAGATAAGTTTACGAGCGGAATTGTGAATCTACTTATTGATATTGGAAATAGTCGAATCAAATGGTGTCTCCACGATAGTGTAGAGAATAAATTTGGTCTCGATGGTGTAATGCTTCGTGATAAATTAGAATTGCCTGCGCTTTTATCTGAACACTGGAGTCATCTTGATGGCCCGGAAAGAGTTGTAATTTCTAATGTGTCAGGCCAGCTAATATCAGAGGTTATAGATGCATGGGTTGAGCAGGCGTGGCAAATAAGAACAGAATATGTAAAAACAGAAGCGTTCAGTTTTGGTGTGAGTAACGCATATTCAGACTATCCAAAGTTGGGTGTCGATCGCTGGATGGCAATTATCGCTGCATGGCAGAGATTCCGGGAAGAGGAAAAAGCTGTCTGTGTTGTAGATTGTGGTACCGCTACGACGATAGATGGCATATCAGCGTCAGGACAACATCTGGGAGGATTCATTATTCCTGGGTACACAGTCATGCAAGAAATGCTGATAAACAATACCTCTGATATCGAAATGACCAGAAAAATACTGCCCAAAGAAAGATCATTCAGGAATGCACTGCCCCCAATTAATTTTTCCAGTTCTACGGAAGAAGGTGTTAATAGTGGTTGTTACCTGGCAATGATCTCCATAATAGATAGAGTATTTACTTCAATGCAGGATGATTATGGAAAACAGGTAAATTGTATTATTACTGGAGGGAATGCAGAACTTGTTGTCGAACAACTTGCAGGAAAATTCGAATGTGAACCTAATCTGGTGTTGCATGGGTTGGCCATGTTTTCGGGTAAGACACAGTGAAGTGGCTATTTATTGCCTTTCTACTACTTAATGTCTGCTATTTTGGGTGGGAGCTTGACAGGCAGACGCGTATTGAAGTGAGCAATTCGGTCAGACCATTTGATATTCCTGCCAATACACCAGAACTGGAACTTCTAAAAGAACTCGAATATAGCTCTGATGCAACATCAAAAATATTACCTGAAACAACAGATGAAATTGAATTAGAGCAAGTGGACAAAGCTAACGATGAATTTACTGATCAAGAGAGCAGTCCTCTTCAGAATATTGCCTCAATGATGGAACAGGGTAATGTGATGATAGAAAAAAAAGTGATTGATGAACTGGTTTCCAACATTCCTGATTTTTCCACAAATAATATACAGGAGCCCGTGGCCGAAAAAATAATATGTGTTTCTTTCGGGCCTTTTGCTGAAAAGCAACAGGCAGATGAGCTAAGTAACTGGTTGCAAAAAAAAGAAATTCAGACAAATCAAAGAACCGAAGGCAGGAAACAGGATCAATACTTCTGGATATATCTCTCTGCTAGCGAGTCTGAAGATGAGGCGATGGCGGCCATTGAAGATCTAAAAGGTAAAGGTGTGCAGGATTACAAGCTTATTAATAAAGGAAATTTGCAGAATGCAATTTCGCTTGGCCTGTTCTCGACCCAGTCAGCAGTAAATGATAGATTAAATGAATTAAAAGGTATTGGTTATCAGCCAATTATCGTGCCGTATCATCAAAAACAATCAATCATATGGGTCAATGCCAGGGTTGATGCAAATGACGCTAATCAGGGAAATGTACTCTCGGAATTTATTAATGGTTACCCTTCAAGATTTAACTCAATTCCCGTGAAGTGTGAAGAATTATTTGACGCATTGGAAACGTCATAAAAGCGATCTTCACGATAATATTAGATTTTATCTTAATCAAAACTGTAGAAATCAGGATGATTCAATATGCAGATTTAGCCACTTGATTAGATTTTTCCAGATTTCGTTAATTGCTGTATTAGTTGGCATAATATCAGCGTAGGGAAGTTCCACTGTCAATATTGGTATATTTATCTCGGTTCCTACATATTGGTTAAATGAGCCTGGAAAAGTAGTAATAAATTGTTGATACTGAGCACCATTTTTTGACTGTTTACTATTTGACGATTTATAGTCAAGACTGTTGATTGCTGCATGTATTGTAATAATTGCATCGGGTCGATATTGCTCTATTTCTTCGGCCAACCATTGTGTCTCAAGTTCACTTAGTGCGTATTTACCAGGGAAATATTCAGGAGCCCAATTAGTAATTTCTTCCCAGTATTGATTAGCATTGTAATCGCTGCCACTTACAGGAAAATTTCTATCAAGGTCTACTCCGTTTGCATTGGTTCGTCTGGACGATCTTTGCAGTAGGCCGTCCGGGTTTAATAACGGAACAATCCGCCAATGATATGAGCCTGTATAATACCGGTTGAGTAGCGTGATCCATTTAAATATGATGCTGACGGTTGAGTATTCATCACCATGAAACCCTCCTATGATGAGTACTCTATGATGCGCAGGATCACCTATTTGGTTGATATCCGACCCGGCATGAATATTTTTCACAATGATGGGCAAGCCTTTAACTGAATATCCCCTAGTCATTTCAAATTTATGTGAAAGGCATTCTTTGTAACCTACACTTGCCAATTTACTGGATATTTTATGGCAATGATTATTTATTTTTGAAATATCCTCAACAGATTCCGCACTGACATAGCAAGCAAGGAATAGTAAAAAAAGCAGTGATTGAGTTTTAAAAAGCATGAGTTAACCAAACATATAATTTAAATAAAGGCCCGCAAAAATAATCATGCCGTACCATTGATTATTTAGAAACGCCCGGAAACAATTTTCAGCTATTCTATCCTTGATCAGATATTGTTGATAGACCGAGAGCAAGGATGCTAAGGCAATCCCGGCGAAATAATATTTTCCCAGTTCCAGCTTGGTTCCAGTCAGTATTTGAGAAAATAAAATCATGAGCTGAATTGATCCTATAATGATCCGGTCAGCATCATCGAATAGTATTGCAGTAGATTTAATACCTGTTTTAATGTCGTCCGCTTTATCGACCATGGCGTACATGGTGTCGTAAACGATTGCCCAAAGCACAGTTGTGATAAAAATTAACCATGCAATATCAGGAATAGAATTAGTTTGCGCTGCAAAGGCCATGGGGACCGACCAGGCAAATGCCAGTCCCAAAAATACCTGGGGTAAATACGTCACTCGTTTCATAAAAGGATAAATAATGGCGAGAAATACGGCAACAAAGGATAATTTGAAGGTCAGATCATTCAGATTTAATACAAGTATTAACGCACAGAGCAGCAATGCTGCGGTAAGGGCTATCGCCTCAGGTAGTTTTACTTTACCTGAAGTAATCGGTCTGTCGCGCGTCCTCGATATATGACGGTCGAGATTACGGTCTGCAAGGTCATTAAGGACGCATCCAGCAGAACGCATGACAATGACACCGAGAATGAAAATGATTAACACATCTAAGTCAGGGGGACCTTCAGCAGCGATCCATAATGCCCATAAAACAGGCCATAACAGAAGCAGAATACCTACAGGCTTATCAAGTCGTATGAGATGGTAATATTGAACAAGTCTGTTTCTGATAAATGGCCATTTTGATTTGATGGCTCTGGTTATGGCAATACAGTACTGTTTTAATTTTAAGTATGATTTTTTAGCAATCGTGATAACGATAGCACTGAGGCGATAAGATACGGCGAGAATCTTGTTACCACATATTTTTGCAATGAGAACTATTTGTTCAGGGAGTTGATGCATTTAATTGCTTCGGGTAGAAAGATTTCAGTAAGTAGTAATGGCTTGTTCCTGATGTAAAAAAAGGAGCGTCTTCCCCAAAGCGTGCTGTCTTCCTCAATGGCAAGATTATATATCGGGGAGTAGGGGGTGTTTGATGTCTTTAATTCTGCAATTTCTATTTTTCCACGGTATGTCAGTTTGTCAGAAAACAGGTAATTACCCAGCGGTTTATTACCCCAGTGTGCCAGTCTTCGAGATGCCAGCAATGTCTGCGGCGGTATAATAGTGCGCGCATAAACCCAGGGATGATTGCCACATGTCAGGAACGTCTCGCGCAACAGAGTGTAACCACCATTTCGTAGGTGCAGTATTTTTGACTCATCTGGATGTGGTTTCCCCCAGAATTTAGCTTCCATGGTTAATGAGATTTTTTCTGGTGAATAATGTTCCAGATGTTTGATGAGTGAACCAGTATCGAGCATACAGGCTCGAAGATTAGATGTAATAGAGCTATAGCCATTAAACCCGGCATCCTTCCACTTTATAGTCACGAGTTCGTGCCTGTTAATTTATACATTACTATAGTCAAGTTCCTTGCCCAGCCAACGTTTGATTATTAGATCAATGTGTTGGGGATATTTTTGTTGTAACATTTTTGCTGCCCGTTGAACATTGGCAAGCAGCTTTGCATCCCGAAGAATATCCGCGATACGCAAGTCAGGCAGTCCGGTTTGCCGAGTGCCAGTCAGTTCACCAGGACCTCTAAGTTGCAAATCTTTTTCAGCGATCTCAAAACCATCGTTTGTATTTCGCAGAGTTTCTAGCCTTGAACGTGCCAAATCACCCAGAGGAGCCTGGTACATTAAAACACAGTCACTCTTCACATTGCCACGACCTACTCGGCCACGCAATTGGTGTAATTGAAATAAACCCAGTCGTTCGGCATTTTCAATGATCATAAGACTTGCATTCGGAACATCAACGCCGACTTCGATGACGGTTGTTGCGACCAGTAATTGTGTTTTATTCTCCTTAAAAGAGGCCATGATGGTTTCTTTTTCCTTATTTTTCATTCTGCCATGGATTAGGCCAACATTAATATCCCCCAGTTTTTCTGATAGCTGTTGGTATGTATCAGTGGCAGTCTGGCATTGTAATACTTCTGATTCCTCGATTAATGTACACACCCAATAAACCTGTCGACCGTCATCACAGGCTGCTTTTATTCTGGCACTGATTTCGTCGCGACGATCGTTTGAGATAACCACGGTATTAATATCCTGTCGATTTGGCGGTGGGGTATCAATGATTGATATATCCAGGTCTGCATAGACTGTCATTGCCAGTGTTCTCGGTATTGGCGTTGCTGTCATGATTAACTGGTGTGGCAGGTAATCTTCAACGACACCCTTGTCCAGTAAAGAGAGCCTCTGATGAACACCAAATCGATGTTGTTCATCAATGATAATCAGACCCAGATTTGAATAGGTAATGTCTTTCTGAAACAAGGCATGTGTACCAATGGCGATAACGCGTCGTTTATTATTGAGACTATCGAGATTTGCATCACGTTCTGATTTTGATGCTTTCCCTGTGATCAGCAATATCTCAACATCCAAATCTTTGAACCACTTGCTGAATGTCTGGAAATGTTGTTCAGCCAATAATTCCGTTGGTACCATGAGTGCCACTTGGTAGTTGGATTCCAGAACACGTAAAGCTGCGATTGCCGACACCACCGTTTTCCCTGAGCCAACATCACCTTGTAATAGTCTTAACATGGGTATGTTTTTTTCCAGATCTTGATCTATTTCTTTTAATACTTTCTCTTGTGCACGGGTCAAGGTGAAATCCAGCTGTTTCATGAACTCCTTTCTTAACTGTCCCTGTTTCTTCATGGGAGCAGCCTGTAAGGCCTGTGTCTTTTGGCGAACTCGTTGCAAGCTCAAATGTTGGCTGAGTAATTCTTCAAAGGAGAGTCTCTGTTGTGTCGGGTGTTGACGCGCTTTCAATAATTGCAGATCTGCCTCTGGCGGGGGGCGATGTACATAGCCTAAGGCATAGACCAGATCCGGAAGATTAAAAGTAGTTAAGATTTCATCGGGTAATAATTCGGCTGGTTTGTCCTCATGACTGCTTAATACATCCAATGCCTGCGAGGCGAGCTTCTGTAAAGTTCTTTGTTGCAGGCCTTCTGTCAGTGGATAGATCGCAGTCAACTGCTTATCAATCGCCGGAGAATTATCAGGATCAATGTGTCTGTATTCAGGGTGTGCTATTTCCAAAGTCTGACTGCCCCTTCTGACCTGGCCATAACAACGAAGGACACTGCCTTTCTCAAGTCGTTGTTGCTGGGTCCGGGAAAAATGGAAGAACCTTAACATCAAAGTGCCTGTCCCATCGCTGATTAAGCAGAGCAAGGAACGTCTGCGTCCAAATTTGATCTGGGTGATTTCTATTGTTCCCTCAACCAGTGCTTCCTGGCCAGCCTGTAGAGTGCCTATGAGGGAAAGTCGCGTTTTATCCTGATAGCGTAATGGTAAGTGAAACAGACAATCCTGGATTGTCTGAATCCCGACACGATTTAACTTTTCTTCTACTTTTGGGCCGACTCCTGATAATTCTAAAACAGAATCAGTGAGTGTAAGGGAAGCTTTAGTACCCAAGATTAGCTGCTTATAATTATTCTGGCCGATACTACTCAGACAAGGCTAAAACAGCATCCATTTCAACCTGAGAAGCTTTGGGTAGTTCAGCCACCCCGACTGCTGCCCGCGCTGGATAAGGTTCGCTAAAGAATTCAGACATAACCTCGTTAACCAGAGGGAAATGACTGAGGTCGGTCAGATAAACATTCAACTTCGCTACATCCGCCAATGAGCCACCTGAGGCCTCGGCAACGGCTGTGAGGTTATTAAATACCTGGGTAATTTGTATGCGTATGTCACCGTCAACAAGCTCCATTGTCTCGGGGTCAAGTGGAATTTGTCCTGACAGATAGACGGTACTATCAATCTTCACAGCCTGTGAGTAGGTGCCTATTGCCTGCGGCGCTTTATCTGTAGAAATGATACTTCTTGTCATTGTGATGTTTCTCCGAAATATAATCAATTACATTTAATTTTAGGCGATATAGCTAGCAGTAAATATAATACAGAGGTGTATTATCTGCTGATATGCGAAATATGTTTGATACGTCTGATGCGACGTATGACCTGAGCCAGATGTTGTCTATCCCTCACCTCTATATCAAATGACAATAATGTATCGCGA
Source organism: Gammaproteobacteria bacterium (assembly GCA_047517145.1). Taxonomy (GTDB): domain Bacteria; phylum Pseudomonadota; class Gammaproteobacteria; order Eutrophobiales; family Eutrophobiaceae; genus SMWN01. The sequence goes on along the minus strand of JAKZTI010000117.1, from coordinate 2,809 downwards.
TCATCCTTGTCCTCAATCTCAACATTCAGGATGTTAGCTTCCTGTTCTGAGATAGCGGCAGCGACTGTTGCAAGTACGCCGCGTTGGTTTGTTGCATACATTCGAATTTGAGTTGCGAAGTCACGTTCAATATTTTCTTCCCACTGTACATCAATCCATTTTTCAGGCTGATTACGAAACTCTGCAATATTTTTACAGGATCGATAATGTATGACAATACCACGCCCAGCTGAACTAAAGCCGACGATCGGATCTCCTGGGATGGGGTGACAACATTTTGGAAAATGGACTACCATTCCTTCAGTTCCCTTGATAACGAAAGGCCGAGTTTCATTTTCTTTGTTATTACCGTTTATTAGATCCGAGGATTTTTTATCTGTATCAATCAGACGTCTGGCAATCAGCGGGGCAATCCGATTACCTAAGCCAACTTCTGCTAATAAGGCTTGATCATTGTCTAGATGGTATTCCTTCAGAACTTCTTTGAGTTTTGTTTGTTTTATTTGATCATAGCGGTAGCCAAACAGATCCAGTTCCCGGTTGAGTAGACGTAAACCAAGTTCAATGGCCTCATCTTCTTGCAAATTTTTCAGGTAATGCCGGATACTGGTTCTGGCTCTAGCTGTGGTGACGAATTTCAACCATCCTGGATTTGGTCTGGCGTTGGGTGAGGTAATAATCTCAACTGACTGACCGCTATAGAGTCTTGTCCCCAGTGGCGCTAATCTCCGGTTTATCCTTGCGCCAGTGCAGGTGTCGCCGATATCGGTATGAATAGCGTAGGCGAAATCTACAGCGGTAGCGCCTTTGGGTAATTCTACAATTTTTCCTCTGGGCGTAAATATATAGACGGCATCAGGGAAAAGATCGACCTTGACGCTATCAAGAAATTCCTGAGGATTTCCGGCTGTTTGCTGCATTTCTATGATGCGCTGTAACCACTCGCGCGCCTTTCGGTGCGCCCCACTTCTATCTCCGGTCTTTTTCCCGGATTTATAAAGCCAATGTGCGGCAATACCAGCTTCAGCAACATCGTTCATTTCCTTGGTACGAATCTGTACCTCAATATTTACACCGAAAGGACCAAACAAAACAGTGTGCAGGGACTGATAACCATTGGTCTTGGGGATAGCAATGTAATCCTTGAATTTTCCTGGTACCGGCTTATAGAGGTTATGTACAACACCAAGTGCTCGATAACAATTGTCTACATCTTCCACAAGAATTCTAAAGGCGTAGACATCATAGACTTCATTGAAAGTCAGTTTATTCCTACGCATTTTTTCATAAATGCCATACAGGTGTTTTTCCCTGCCGTGGATCTCAACCGGCAATTTTTCCTGACGCATACGCCGACGTAAGGCATTTCTGATCTTGGTGATTACCTCTTTCCTGTTGCCACGTACCTTACGCACCTGTTCGGTCAGGATTCTATGCCGCATGGGATACATGGCCAAAAATCCAAGTTCTTCAAGTTCAAGGCGAATATTATTTAGACCCAGTCGTTGTGCTATGGGAACATAGATTTCCAGAGTTTCACGCGATATACGCATGCGTTTTTCATGACGCAGGGCTCCCAGAGTTCTCATGTTATGCAGTCGATCAGCCAGCTTTACAAGTATGACGCGGATGTCCTGGCTCATAGCCATGAGCATTTTGCGAAAATTCTGAGCCTGAGCCTCTTCTACACTATCGAAGTGGATTTGGGTGAGTTTACTGACACCATCAACTAGTTCGGCTACATTTTTTCCGAATTTTTTTCTGATTTCTTCCTTAGCCGTAGGCGTATCTTCGAGGACATCATGTAGAATGGCGGCCATCAGTGTTTGATGATCCATATGCATTTCACCCAGAATACCTGCAACTTCCAGTGGGTGATGGATGTATGGTTCTCCGCTGATGCGTTGTTGCCCTTCATGTGCCTTGGCACTGAACTGATAAGCTTGAAATACTCGATCAATCTGATGTGGATCGAGATAAGAACTTATCACATTCGTGAGATCACTAACCTGATACATAAAGTGACCAGCTTAAGCTGTGAAGAGAAATTGGCTGCAGTGAAGTTACGACGATGTGTGTGTCGTAATTATTCCCCGTATGGGAATATGAAAATATATGAAAAAAAGAATTATTAAAAAACAAAACGAAGTACCACCCTGTTATGTCACAGGGCGGCATGGTTTATTCCGCGACGGGTGCTTCTTCGCCTTCATCCAGCAATGCGAATTCATCAAGTAATTCAGTTTTACCGATGGTGTCTATATTTTCCGCTGTGATAAGACCTGCGGCTATTTCGCGCAGTGCAATTACAGTGGGTTTGTCATTATCTTCGTCCACCAGGGCATCTTTGCCTAAGGTGAGTTGTCTGGCACGTTTGGCGGCTAGCGGCACCAAGTCATAGCGGTTGTTTACCTGTTTCAGGCAATCTTCAATTGTCAATCTGGCCATTATAAAACCTCATCATTCAAAATATGTAAATTGCTATGCCCCCTGGGTTCATAACATTGGGTACAGAAAAAATCTAGTGAAACGGAACGTCAGACTTCTATAGGAAGAGTTACTGCCAAGACGGTGGTGTCACGATACGCGCTATTCTACTGAAAATTCTAGTTTTTTGCCATTAGGCGAGTAACAAATTCACTAAGATCAGCCTGTTGGGGCCGTTGGTTTTCCCGAAAAGCGGCAAATAAGTCCTGTAATTCAGCGAGTGCAAGCTCAAATTCATCATTTATAACCAGATAATCGTATTCTTTGTAGTGTGAGAGCTCATTAAACGCATCATCCATTCGCCTTTGAATAGTGCCAGCAT
>JAKZTI010000116.1:0-14643 GCA_047517145.1 Gammaproteobacteria bacterium | reverse complement strand
GAAAATGTCTGTCCGCATAGTCATGCTAGTCTAATGGATTCACGTCCGAAGTTCCTATTCTGAGTCCGCGACCTAAACCACTGACCCAAGTGGCTATCATTGGCACGATCGGGTAGAGTTGCGGCGTTTTACAGTAGATATAAGCAAATATGACTGACTACATCATTGCACCTTCAATCTTATCGGCTGATATGGCCCGCCTGGGCGATGACACTGCCAGGGTGCTGGCTGCGGGCGCAGACTTTGTCCATGTCGATGTGATGGATAATCACTACGTCCCCAACCTGACTTTCGGTCCGGTGATTGTCGAAGCCTTGCGTGATTACGGTATTGAAGCACCGCTGGATGTGCACTTGATGATCAAACCGGTTGACCGAATCATTCCTGATTTTGCCAGGGCAGGAGCCAGCTATATCACATTTCATCCGGAAGCCAGCGAGCACGTGGATAGAAGCTTGCAATTGATCCGTGACAACGGCTGCAAATCCGGTCTCGTATTCAATCCGGCAACACCTCTGGATATTCTCAGCCATGTAATTGATAAGGTGGATATGGTGTTACTCATGTCAGTCAATCCTGGTTTTGGTGGCCAGTCATTTATCCGTTCCGCTCTGGATAAACTAAGACAGGCCCGTCAAATCATTGATGACAGTGGCTACGACATTCGTCTAGAAATCGATGGTGGCGTCAAGGTTGATAATATTCGAGAGATTGCCGAAGCCGGCGCTGATACATTCGTCGCAGGTTCTGCTATCTTTGGCAGCGGCGATTATCAAACAACAATCGATGCCATGCGCAACGAACTGACTAACGCCTAAGTCCATTCAGTCTTCTTTCTCATGTCTTTAAATCATCCTGAAATGGTACTGCTGGATCTTGACGGCACATTGGTCGATACCGTGCCTGACCTTACTTATTGTCTGGATAGCATGTTACGAGAGCTTTCCCTACCTGAAGCGGGCGAAACAAAGGTCAGGAAATGGGTAGGTAATGGCATTGAGCAATTGGTAAAACGTGGCCTAAGTAATAATTTTGTGCCAAATGATTTTGATAAGGAACCAGAAGCATTACTGTTTGAGAAAGCCCTGCCCATATTCATAAACAGTTACAGAGAAAATGCTTGTAAGTATAGCCAGTTATATACTGGTGTCAGAGAAGGGCTGGAATATCTGACGGGCAATGATTTTAAACTCGGCTGCGTCACGAATAAACTCAGCCAGTTTACAAATACAATTCTTGAGACCTTAAAGATTCAGGATGCATTTGGCATTGTTATCAGTGGTGATACGTTACCAAAGAAAAAACCTGATCCCCTGCCACTACTACATGCAGCAAAACACTTTGGTGTCAGTCCCTCACAAGCTTTAATGGTGGGCGACTCAATCAGTGATGTCAGTGCCGCGCGCGCCGCCGGATTTCAGGTTTTATGTGTAAGCTATGGGTATAATCTCGGTCAGGATATTCGCCTTGCCAAGCCCGACCATGTGGTCGACTCACTGGCAGACCTGGTGAATGTTTTTCAGGTAGCAGCTTAAGATGACACCAGAACAATTCAAACAACTTGCTGAAGGCAATTACAACCGTATTCCGCTAATGCGAGAAGTACTCGCAGATATGGAGACACCCTTGAGCGCCTACAAAAAACTTGCCGACGAACCCTATTCCTATTTGTTCGAATCTGTCCAGGGTGGTGAGAAATGGGGGCGTTATTCCATTATTGGTCTGGGTTCCAGCACTATTCTCCGCGTATCTGGTCATCAGCTGTCGATTGAAGACGACGGAAAAATTATCAAAGAGGAAGTTGTCGAAGATCCATTACAGGCAGTGGAATCATACCATCAGCAATTTCGTGTTCCTGAGATTGCCGGCATGCCGAGATTTTCCGGTGGCATGGTCGGTTACTTTGGCTATGACTGTGTGCGCTATATTGAAACACGTCTGGATACTACTGAGAAAGATGACCCTCTTGAATGCCCGGATATTTTACTCATGGTTTCAGAACAACTGGTGGTATTCGATAACCTCAATGGCAAACTGCATATTATCGTTCATGCAGATCCGGAACAGGGCGATGGTTACGATAATGCACAAAAACAACTTGATGCGCTGGCTGAAAAATTAACCGTCGCACTAGCCGACAGCCCGCATGAAAATACACGAAACGTTGATGAAAAAGATTTCGTCTCTGGATTCACCCAGGAAGGATTTCAACAAGGAGTAGATCGAATCAAGGATTATATTGTCGAAGGCGATGCCATGCAGGTGGTTCTTTCACAACGCCTGTCGATTCCATTTAATGCACCACCAATTGATCTCTATCGTGCACTGCGTTGTTTGAACCCATCACCTTATATGTTTTATCTGAATCTGAAAGATTTTCATATCGTTGGATCGTCACCAGAAATACTGGTGCGTCTGGAAGATAATGAAGTTACCGTCCGGCCAATAGCAGGTACCCGTCCGCGTGGAGCTGATGCAGAAGAAGATCTGGCACTGGAAGAAGAACTACTGGCTGATCCAAAAGAACTGGCAGAACATCTCATGTTGATCGATCTGGGCCGTAATGACACTGGACGTGTTGCTGAGACTGGTAGCGTCAAGGTCACGGAAAAAATGATTGTTGAGCGTTATTCACATGTGATGCATATCGTTTCCAATGTAGTTGGTACGCTCAGGGGCGAACAAACTGCCATTGATGTATTCAGGGCAACGTTCCCTGCTGGCACTGTTTCAGGGGCCCCCAAGATCAGGGCCATGGAAATCATTGACGAACTGGAACCCGTGAAACGTGGTGTATATGCCGGTGCCGTTGGCTACCTGTCATGGAATGGCAATATGGACACCGCCATTGCCATCCGCACGGCGGTGATTAAAGATGATACATTGCACATACAGGCTGGCGCAGGCATCGTCGCCGATTCCGTTCCCGAGAATGAATGGAACGAAACAATGAATAAAGCTCGTGCTATTTTCAGGGCTGTGGCCATGGCCGAAAAAGGCCTTAGTTAAATAACTTGGGTTAAGTAAACTGAATTAAGCCGGACTAAACGATAATTAAATAGACGTATTCATTATGTTATTGATGATAGACAACTACGATTCGTTTACCTACAACCTGGTTCAATATTTTGGTGAGCTGGGTGAAGAGATACTCGTCTATCGTAATGACAAGATAAGCATTGCCGAGATTGAAGCACTCTCCCCTGAACGCATCGTTGTTTCACCGGGCCCATGCACACCCAATGAAGCCGGCCTCTCACTCGAATTGATGGAACACTTTAAAGGCAAGCTGCCTTTGCTTGGCGTTTGTCTGGGACACCAGAGTATTGGTCAGGCCTTTGGCGGAAGGATTGTCCATGCAAAGGAAATCATGCATGGAAAAACATCTGAAATTTACCATAATAATAATGATGTGTTTGCTGGTCTGGATAATCCATTTACCGCGACACGTTATCACTCATTGGTGATCGAACAGGAAACTTTGCCTGATTGTTTAGAAGTCACGGCCTGGACTCAAACTGAGGACGGTGAAGTTGATGAAATCATGGGCGTGAGACATAAGGAATACGCTATCTCAGGTGTACAGTTCCATCCGGAATCAATCCTGACCTCCTATGGCCATGAATTGCTGAAGAATTTCCTGGAGATTGATAATAGTTAATTAAACCCATGGATATTCAAACCGCGATACAGACAGTAATTAATAAAACTGATCTAAGTGAGAACGAGATGCGTAGTGTCATGAATAACATCATGACTGGCGAATGTACTGATGCCCAGATTGCAGGTTTCCTGGTTGGGCTACGAAGTAAAGGCGAGACGGTTGATGAGATCACCGCAGCCGCTAGTGTCATGCGAGAACTGGCCAGTCGTGTGCATATCAATCATGACAATTTGATCGATACCTGTGGCACGGGAGGTGATGGTTCAAATACTTTTAACATATCAACCACAGCTGCTTTTGTCGTTGCAGCAGCAGGTGGCCATGTTGCCAAGCATGGGAATCGTTCTGTCTCCAGTAAATCAGGTAGTGCCGATGTATTAGAAACTGCCGGCGTGAAACTTGAACTTACACCGGAACAGGTCGCGCAATGTGTTGAAGAGATTGGTATAGGCTTCATGTTTGCCCCTATGCATCACAGTGCCATGAAGCATGCCATAGGCCCGCGTAAAGACCTTGGTGTACGGACCGTGTTCAATGTACTCGGCCCGCTGACCAATCCTGCTGGTGCAAAACGACAGGTGATGGGCGTATTTAGTCAAGACTGGTTAGAAACCCTAGCGAATGTTCTAAAAAATCTTGGTAGTGAACAGGTAATGATTGTGCATTCAGAAGATGGCATGGATGAAATCAGTATTTCAGCACCTACAAACATTGCCGAATTGAAAGACGGTGAAATTAAAACTTATAAAATTGAACCAGAACAATTCGGCATGCAACGCGCTGACATCAGTACTCTGGTGGTTGAAAATGTCGAAGAAAGTTTTAATGTGATGCAGGCTGTCCTTGATAATCAGAGTGGCCCCACTCAGGATATCGTATTGTTAAATGCAGGAGCGGCCATTTACACAGCTGGTATTGAAGATACATTGGCAACAGGTATCGCGTCTGCACGGCAGGTCATTGAAAATGGATCAGCCAGTTCCAGACTGAACCAACTGGTAAAACTCACACAATCCTTCTAGAAAATATTTATACCAATAACGTTTTATTATGTCACAAGCCATAACACAGAACACGCCCGATATTCTAAAGAAGATCCTGGCGCGCAAGGCTGAAGAAATCAGCGAACGCAAATCAACAATGCCAGCACAGGAATTGAAACACAGGGCCGATGACTGCCCGCCAACACGAGGTTTCAATATGGCGATTGAACGATATATTAGTGAAGGTCGTACTGCTGTGATTGCAGAGATCAAAAAAGCCTCGCCAAGTAAAGGAATCATCTGTCAGAATTTTGATCCTGAATCAATTGCACGATCTTATGAGAAAGCAGGTGCGACATGCCTGTCGGTGTTGACTGACGTAGATTTCTTTCAGGGTTCGGATGAACACATGCAAAATGCACGAGCCGCCTGCGCAATTCCCGTACTAAGAAAGGATTTTATGATTGATCCTTATCAGATTTATGAATCCAGAGGTTTAGGTGCTGATTGTATTCTTATCATTGTCTCTGCACTGTCTGATATGCAGATGCAAGAGTTAGTTGGTACTGCACAAGAAATTGGACTGGATATCCTTGTCGAAGTACATAATCGTGAAGAGCTTGAACGTGGTTTAATGTTACGTACGCCCTTAATTGGTATTAACAATCGCAACTTACATACCTTTGAAACTAATATTGAAACAACTATCGGTTTATTGACCGATGTTTTTCATGATCGCAGAGTAATTACTGAAAGTGGTATTAATACCATTGAGGACATTAAAACTATGCGTAAACATGGTGTTGATGGGTTCCTTGTTGGCGAAGCATTTATGAGTGCTGAGGATCCTGGAAAAAAACTACAGGAGTTATTTTCTCTTTAGTTTATATCCAAACTATCTGGAAATGCAGGCTTCATCCCTTACGGAGAATAGTATGGAAAAAATCACTTATAGCTTATTAATATTCACCGCCCTCTTTCTTGGTGCCTGTTCAGAAGATAGCCAAGAAGAGAACCAGACACCACAAGTTACCCCAGAAGAAAAGACAGCTGAAAACAATACAACCCAGTTAGAGCTGGTCTGGGAAGCACAGGGCTTTAACAATCCTGAGTCTGTCATCTATGACCCAGCAAGTGATGTTTTATTTGTTTCAAATGTGAATGGTTCGCCTGTCGATAAAGTCGGCAATGGCTACATCTCAAAGGTACTACTTGATGGCACAATGCTAAGCAAGCAATGGGTCATCGGTTTAAATGCACCTAAAGGTCTCGCCATCTATGAAGGTACACTTTATGTCGCTGATATCGACACGCTTGTCGTGATTGATATTGCCTCCGGAACGATCAGCAATAGATATCAGGTGGATGATGCCAAATTCCTGAATGACGTGGCTGCAAACAAAGATGGCAAGATTTTTGTCACAGATATGGTACTTAACCGCATTCACTGTTTCTGTGATGATCAATTCAGTATCTGGCTGGAATCTCCTGAACTTGAAAACCCTAATGGCCTGCATACTGAAGAAGAAAATCTGATCCTTGCTGCCTGGGGTGTCATGACAGAAGGTTTCGCGACAGAGGTTCCTGGACATTTAAAATCAATTTCCTTTAAAGATAAATCCATTACCAGTCTTGGTGGTGAGCCGATTGGCAATCTGGATGGTGTTGAGAGTGATGGTAGTGATGGCTATTACGTTACTGACTGGATGGTTGGTAAACTCTATCAGATCAACAAGGCAGGGGACGCAACGCTACTGCTGGAGCTGGAACAAGGTATGGCAGATCATGAAGTCATCCTGGAGAAAAATCTGATTATTTTGCCTATGATGAACAACGATAAAGTGCTTGCTTACGAAATTAAATGAAGTGCTGCGACCTACATGAATGTAGGAAGGTACGGTTACATGGACGTAAAATAGCGGTGAACGGCAAACAATATTAAATTATCACATGATCAATAACTACGAATCTTTTTTTACGATTCGCTACGTTTTTCTTCAAAATAAACAGGCTCTTCTTCATTTACCATTACGATGTCGCCATCAATCTCTGCGCCAGAGGCAATCGCCAATGTGCCTGTTTTTACATTACCTCGAATTTTGCCCGTAGAGCCAACTTCCAGCTTGATTTCAGCAAAAATCTTACCTTTAACAGTACCATTTACAATTACTGATTGTGCTCGAATAGATCCTAACCACTCGCCTGATTCCCGAATACTTAATATATCTTCAATTTCACAATCACCTTCGACCTTGCCAAGCACAATGACAGGTGCCGTGCTCTTAATAACACCTTTAATAAATGAACCGCCACTAATTATTGATGGTGTCTTTAAAATGTTGTCTTGTACACGACGATCTTTGTTTTTCACATTTATCTCTTCTTACAGGGTTCGCACGTCCATCTGAATAGTGCCCTGCTAGCCAATATGATACTATCAAAATTAGTCTGTTATATCGACTCCAGATAATCAGAAACAACAGGACAAAAATTATCTTCATCAATCAGAAAGGCATCATGCCCATGAGGGCAATCTATCTCATGATGGGTAGTCTCAATGCCTGACTTGTTTAGCAAATCTGTGAGTTCTCGTTGCTGATGTGGTGGAAATAATATATCCGTACTTACGCCAATCACTAGAGCCGATTCTAGTTTACTCTCAGCAAGCTCATCTACTGGGGAATTTATCTCTTCCATCAATGAAAACCAGTTCATGGTTTGCGAAAGTTTAATATAACAATTGGCATCAAAATCTCGACAAAATTTATCGGCATTAAATTGTAAATAGGATTCAATCTCTGAGCCCGTACCATCTTCCTTGCGTCCAAAACGGTTACGCCATTCAGAAGTTGATCGGTAACTGATGAGTCCCAGTTTTCTCGCCAACATCATGCCCGTTAGAGGTTCGATATCTATTGGATAATTCCCGCCCATAAAATCAGGATCGGTATAAATAATTTCACGTTGCACAGATCTAATGGCAATAGCGAAGGGATCTGCCTCCACGGCCGCGGAAATACTGATCATATGTTTTGTTGTTTGCGGATAAGAGATGACCCATGCCAGTGCCGTCATACCCCCCATTGAAGGCCCGACCACACAGAATATCTCCTGGATCTTAATTTCCGCCAGCGCCAGCCCGGTCAGCCTGGCAATGTCCCAAATTGTGATATCTGGAAAATCGGCACCATAATAATCTCCGGTGTCTGGATTGATAGAGGCGGGACCTGTTGAACCGCGGCAACTGCCAATTGAATTAACACAAATCACCTGGAACTTATTAGTATCTATGGCCTTACCTGCGCCGACCATAAACTCCCACCAACCGGGAGATTTATCTTTTTCAGAAGAGGCAACGTGTGCCCCTGGTGATAAGCCCGTAAATATCAGGATGACGGGAGCGTCTTCAGAACCATGACGTTCAACTGCCACGATTGGATTATTCAGCTCGCCACCTTTTTCCAGTGTTTGCATACCCGGGATAGTGATCAGTTCAGTTGCAGGGGGATTTTCAAAGACCATTAATATTGGAACACTATTGTTATTTTTCGCACGCCATTCTGTTTTATTGTTTACCGTATGTTTTAAATTTCTTTAGATTTAAATCCATCTCGTCATCATCCAGCAACACAACCTCACCAAGCTGTTTGCTGATACAGTATTGTTTTGCGAGATTCTCAACTTCTTCTGCGAGTTTATACGCAAAATCTAAATCTTCGCCCAGAATAATCATACCGTGATTAGCCAATAGACAGGCGCGTCTATCTTCAAGTGCCTTTACTGCATTTTCTGAAAGAGCCTCGGAACCAAAGGTCGCATATTCAGCGCAACGAATCGAATTACCACCCGCCTTTGCCACCATGTAATGGAATGCAGGAATGTCCTGTCTGGTACAGGCTATACCCGTTGCGTAATCGGAATGCACATGAACAATGGCGTTGATTTCTTCTCGAGCTTGATAAATGCCCTGGTGAAAATGCCATTCACTGGAGGGTTTTAGATCACCATGAATAATATTGCCCTTTAAATCCATTTCAACAATGTCGGCTTCTTTGAGTTGAATATAAGGAATGCCTGTTGGTGTAATAAGATAACCCTGCGGGGTACGTACACTGAGATTACCCGAGGTCCCAACACTCAAGCCCGACGTATTAAACGCGATGGCTGTCTCAATGATCTGCTTGCGTAGTTTTGAAGGATTCATTTTTTTAGTACCAATCTAAAACTCAAATAACTGATTCATTACGAGGTGCAGTATTACCAAGAAGCAGTGCACACTCTAAAAGGAACATTAAAAGTTAAAGGTGAGTGAAAGACAAGGCAGAAATCGGTGAAAAAGCGTAGTTTACAAATAGTAAATGAGCATTTTGAACCGCTTGATAACGAAGTATTTTGCCATCTTTAGCTTTTAAACGTTAAAACGAAAGTGCATGACATCCCCATCTTGAACAATATACTCCTTACCTTCCAGTCGCCATTTCCCTGCATCCTTCGCACCCTGTTCACCCTGATGCTGAATATAATCATCATAAGCAATGACTTCTGCACGTATGAAGCCTTTTTCAAAGTCGGTATGAATGACTGCCGCTGCGCGTGGTGCTGTATCGCCCTTGTGTAAGGTCCATGCACGGACTTCCTTTTCGCCTGCAGTAAAATAGGTGTGTAGATTTAGCAAGGGATAACCGGCACGAATGATACGATTCAGCCCTGGCTCTTCAAGTCCGATCTCCTGCAAAAACTCCAGCTTTAATTCATCGTCCAGTTCTGCAATCTCGGATTCTATTGCTGCACAGACCGGAATAACCTCAGCGCCTTCTTCTGCGGCAAGAATCTTGAGTTTTTCTATCCAGGGGTTATTGCTAATCCCTTCTTCTTCTACATTGGCAATATATAGTGTGGGTTTTTGCGTCAGCAAGTGTAGCGGATATAAATCTTCAATGTCCTGCTCATCCAGATTCATTGAACGTAATGGATTTCCCTGATCCAGATGTGCAATGGCATTTTCGAAAAGTAATTCTTGCCTGCGTGCATCTTTATCCCCGCTTTTGGCAATCTTGAGTACCTTTTGCAAAGCACGATCGAGGCTTTCCTGATCTGCCAAACATAATTCTGTATTGATGACTTCGATGTCGGCCAGTGGATCGATCTTGCCCGAGACATGCACAACATTATCGTCATCAAAACAACGTACCACCTGGGCAATGGCATGCGTTTCACGAATATTTGCCAGAAATTTATTACCAAGACCTTCGCCCTTTGAAGCACCTTCAACCAGTCCGGCGATATCAACAAACTCCATCGTTGCCGGTAAAACTTGCTGTGGTGAAACAATTTCAGCTAGATGATCCAGTCGTGGGTCAGGTACAGGCACGACCCCTACATTCGGATCGATTGTGCAGAAAGGATAATTTTCGGCATTGATGCCAGAATTTGTTAAGGCATTGAATAAGGTTGATTTACCTACATTCGGAAGACCAACGATGCCACATTTGAAACCCATAACTATGTTCTGCTTCGTTATTCGTTAATATTATTTTTCTGATGTAAGCCATTCATTGCCTTCTGTTCATCACCTGAAAATACCAGAGGCATAACATTTACCGATTCCTTAATCGCAATTTCGATTAACTGACGATCTTCCTGAGATGATCTGCCCAGGACATAGGACGTCACCTGGTCCGCACTGCCTGGATGACCAATACCTAATCGCAACCGTGTGAAAGATTTATTACCCATCTGCGCAATAATATCTCGCAGACCGTTATGACCACCGTGTCCCCCGGCCTTTTTCAAACGGGCAACCCCTGGATCAAGATCAAGCTCATCATGCGCTATCAAAATCTCCTCAACAGAAATTTTATAAAAACTGGACATTGCCTGAACCGAAAATCCACTTCTGTTCATAAACGTCATGGGCTTACACAACCAGCAGTCAATTTCTGCTGTCTGTATTCGACAAATCTCGGCGTTGAATTTAGATTCATATCTGAATGAAAGGGAATATTCTGAGGCAAATGAATCAACAAACCAGAACCCGGCATTATGCCGGGTTTCTGAATGTTCGAGACCTGGGTTGCCCAGACCTACAATTAATTTAAATGCTGATGGCACTGTGTGCCCTTAAAACGAGAAAATTCCGGATAAAGGAATTACTCGTCTGCATCAGCACCTTCATCAGGTGTTGCTTCTGTATCGCCTGCTTCTGCCTCTTCACCTGCTTCTGCCTCTTCACCAGCTTCATCTACTAGCTCGTCTTCAACTTCTACAACAACCTTAGGTATATGAACAGTAGCGACTATTTGTGCTGCATCACCACCGTGTAACAAAGCGGCTATTTCGCTACCTTCTGGCAACTTAAGATCAGTAAGGTGGATGCCCTCACCAATATTAATCTCGGCCATATCAACTTCAATATACTCAGGCAGATCTTTAGGCAGACAGATGATCTCCAGATCAGTTATGACATGACTGACCACACCACCCCCTTCTTTAACACCAAGACATTTATCTTCATTGATGAAATGCAATGGTACGCGCATGGTCAACTTCTCGTTTTCATCAACACGCAATAGATCAAGATGAAGCACCACAGGCTTATATGGATGGCGCTGTAAGTCTTTCAGTACGACTTTCTCTTTCGCCTTTCCCACCTGCAATGTCAGGATGTGTGAATAAAAGGCCTCATTCTCAAGATGATGATAGATCTCATTCTGCTTCACCATGATTGATGCGGCATCTTTATTGGCCCCGTAAACAATGCCGGGAACTTTACCTTCGCGACGCAGGCGGCGGCTCGCACCTTTACCCATGTCCTCGCGAGGTTCAGCAATAATTTCAAATGTTTCCATTTTACTGCTCCTACTTTTAATGAATGACAAACCATATTTTGCGACCAAATATGGCTTAAATACTCGCTAAATAGCCAATAGGCTGTCTGCGGCACACGCGAAAGCTCTTAAAATCATGCAACAAAAATGATAATTAGGATTCGCGGACAGCGCAGTATATAGAGAAATCAGTGATATTCAATATTTACAGGCATCTTAAGCCTGTAGAGACACGCAAAATTACTGATTTTAAGGGATTCTCAGGGTTTCAGAGAGGCTAATCAATAAACATGCTACTTAGTGACTCGCTTTCACTAATACGGCGCACGCTCTCACCCAGCATGGTTGCGACACTAAGTTGGCGAATTCGATCACAGGTGGCCGCTTCTGCCCTTAAAGGAATCGTGTCAGTCACCACAAGCTCGTCTAATTCGGAATTCTCGATGTTCTTAATTGCGTTGCCGGACAGTACAGGGTGTGTACAGTAAGCAACCACCTTACTGGCACCATGTTTTTTCAATGCACCCGCCGCATTACACAAGGTGCCTGCGGTATCCACCAGATCGTCAATAATGACACATTCACGACCGTCTACATCACCAATAATATTCATGATCTCTGATTCATTAGGATTCGGACGTCTTTTATCGATGATGGCCAAATCGGTATCATCCAGGCGTTTTGCCAAGGCACGTGCGCGAACCACACCGCCGACATCAGGGGAAACAACCATCAAGTTCGGGTCTTTATGTTTCCAGACATCTCCAAGCAGTACGGGTGATGCGTAAACATTGTCAAGTGGCATATCAAAAAAGCCCTGGATCTGATCGGCATGCAAGTCAACGGTGAGTACACGATCGATTTTGACTGAGGCGATCATATTCGCAACAACTTTTGCTGTGATCGGGACGCGGGCAGAACGGCTTCTGCGATCTTGGCGCGCATAACCCATATAGGGAACTACTGCTGTAATACGTGCTGCGGATGCACGATGCATGGCATCAGCCATGACCATTAATTCCATCAGGTTATCATTGGTTGGCGCACAAACTGACTGTATGAGGTAAATATCTCTACCACGGATATTCTCCCCAATCTCAACCATCACCTCGCCATCACTAAAGCGTCCAACATTTATCTTACCGAGTGGCAAACTCAGATGTGCAGCAATATCTACTGCTAACTTGGGACAAGCATTACCTGCAAACACCATTACATTTGATAAAGGCATAACAACCTCAGTAGTGGTTAATAAAAATGGCTGGGGCGCCAGGATTACTCCGGACTCCGTGTCCTACGCCCTTCGAGCCAGCACCTGTGGTGCCGTTCAAAATCATTCCAGATGATTTTGTCAAACCTTTAAGGTTCTCATCCTTTTGCCCTTAAAAAATTAAATGGCTGGGGCGCCAGGATTCGAACCTGGGAATGCTGGGATCAAAACCCAGTGCCTTAACCGCTTGGCCACGCCCCAATATCTATATGGTATTTCCATTCTCACCCTGGCTCTTGCCAGGATTATTCCGTACCTCCATGTACGTCACCCTGCGGGCCGGCCTACGGCCGTTCAAATCTTGTTCCAGACAAATTTGTCAAACCAGGAGAATACCAGGATTAAAACCCAGTGCCTTAACCGCTTGGCCACGCCCCAAAAACTGTCGTACCGCCCACACATCTCTAATCAACGGTTACTTTTTTAATTATTTTCCTGCGCCGTATTTTCTTGTTCCAGGCGAATTTGCAGTGGTGAATTATTCAAACCTTTCGCCACAAATCCTTCCCAGCCTTGAGGCAATTTCTCATGAACGGATTCTGCCTGTTGCTGCTTATCAAATCCAGCAAAAATACAGGATCCTGTTCCGGTCATTCTGGCAACTGCGAATTGGGCTAACCAATCGAGTGCCTCTGCGACTTGCGGGTATAAATTCCTCACCACAGATTCGCAATCATTGTGACCGCCATCCTCCAGAAAGTCGCGTATTCTGATAGCAGGTGTATTGCGTGTCAAATCAGATAAGTTAAATACTTCCTTGGTCGAAACACTGCAATCTGGCCGTAAAACAAGATACCAGGATTCCTCTGGTTCAATGGCTGTTAATCGCTCACCCACGCCTTCTGCCCAGGCCGCTTTCCCGTGTACAAAAACGGGCACATCCGCACCTAGTTGCAAACCGATCTCCGCCAATTGTTCGATGGAGAGTTCGAGCCCCCAAAGATAATTTAAGGCCACTAGCGTTGTTGCCGCATCCGAACTCCCACCACCCAATCCTCCTCCTGTAGGCAATCTTTTTTGCAGGTTAATATCCGCACCTAAGTTACAAGCTGACAACTGCTGTAATAACTTTGCTGCATGAACAATCAAATCATCTGCTTCAGCAACAACCTGCCAGTCAGATTGACGGGAAATCACATCATCATCTCTTATACTGAAATCCAGTGAGTCGCTAAAATCTATAAATTGAAAAACGGTCTGTAACAGATGATAATCATCCTGTCGACGCCCTGTGATATGAAGCATTAAATTGAGTTTTGCGGGGGCAGGCCAATGGCGACTAATCGTGGGACGACTGGTCACGGAGTTGTATCCCATGTCTGTATGACTAACTTTAATTTGACGTGGTCATTATGCATAAAGATCTTGGCTGGCAGGTCAACGCCATCCACATCCATATAACGCTTGATGCTAATATTCCAATCTGCTTGCTGCATTTCTGTAATCCGACCCTGATCATCGAACTGCTGACTCGTCATATCCACTCCAGGTTCTTGCAAACCACGCACCCAGTATCTGAAACCACTTACGGGAACATGCCAACCGACAGATTGCTTCAATAAAGTCTCGGCATTATCTGCGCGTAGTACTTTATTTTTCGCAGTTAACAGATACACACCATCAGCTTCACCGCCCCTTAGTGCAAAAGTCCCCTGCCCCAGTGGCGCAATAAAACGCATCAGATAACGCTCATGATCCTGCGACCAGTGAAATGTCACCGTGCCACTTTCTTTTTCGCTGGTAATAGAAAGTCGGCCATTTAAATTCCAGCTTTGGATTTGTTCTCGCTGATTTTTCAGATCGAGATCGATATGCCTGTCAGGGCGCAAAGGAGTCTCAGAACAAGCAACAAGGAATGCCAGTAAGATTAAAAGATAGGTTTTTTTCACGGATTAAGGC
>JAKZTI010000115.1:0-14642 GCA_047517145.1 Gammaproteobacteria bacterium | reverse complement strand
GGTCATAGGTCTTGCTTCCGGTTTCATTTGTTTCAAGGCTGCAAGCACGCTTAAACGTAAGATGGGTTATGACGATTCACTGGATGTATTTGGTGTCCATGCCGTTGGTGGTATTGTTGGTGCGCTATTGACCGGTGTTTTTTCTGCCACAACTCTGGGTGTGTTTTCAGGTCAGGGGCTGGCGGACGGTGTAAGTGGTATCGGCGGACAGGTTTTTAATCAGTCTGTTGCTGTCATCGTCACTATCATATACTGCGGCGTATTAAGTTTTATTATTCTTAAAGTAATTGATGCGGTGATTGGACTTCGCGTATCTGAAGATGAAGAAACAGAAGGTCTCGATCTCGCTTCTCACGGGGAACGTGGTTACATCTTGTAATCATTCATCTATCAAAGTATCAGGAAAGGGCGTTTCGGCGCCCTTTTTTTTGTGCCCCAGTACTGGTTCAAGACAATCTCAGGATGCACCATTATAAATTTATGTTACTCTCTCCCGCACAATATCAGTGCAATAACAACAGCTTGGTTGAAGGTGAAGTTAAATTCCGGGAGAACTATTTAAATGAAATTATTAATCGCAGTCATAAAACCTCACAAATTAGATGATGTGAGAGAGGCATTGTCAGATGTTGGCGTACAAGGTTTGACCGTGACAGAGGTCAAAGGTTTTGGCCGTCAAAAGGGCCATACAGAGCTTTATCGTGGTGCAGAGTATGTGGTGGATTTTCTACCGAAGACAAAACTAGAAATCGCGCTGGATGATGACCAGGTAGATGCCGCGATTGAAGCAATTATAAAAGCAGCCGGAACTGGCAAGATCGGGGATGGTAAAATTTTTGTGCAGGATCTTGCGCACGCAGTTCGTATCCGCACAGGTGAAACTGATTCGGATGCGCTCTAAAAGAATAAAACGGGGAGAAGAGAAATAATGTTTATCAAGAAAATTTTTAGCCTGGCATCAGGTCTATTATTAATGTTACCTTCAGCGGTCTATGCTGATGAAGTCAATGGTGCAGACACGGCCTGGATATTAACGTCAACGGTCTTGGTACTGTTCATGACACTACCTGGCCTGGCTTTATTTTATGCCGGTCTGGTTCGGGCGAAGAATGTTCTTTCCGTATTGATGCAATGTTTTGCCATTGCCTGCATGGTATCAATTCTGTGGATGGTTGTTGCCTATGGTTTGGCCTTCGGCGATGGCGGACCTCTGAACCAGATTGTTGGTGGCGGCAAAATTTTAATGTCCGGTATTGGTTTGGATAGTGTCAGCGGGACTATCCCTGAAACCGTATTTTTTATGTTCCAGATGACCTTCGCCATTATCACCCCGGCACTGATTGTGGGTGCTTTTGCAGAGCGCATGAAATTTTCCGCAGTACTTTTATTTACTGCCTTCTGGTTAATTCTGGTTTATGCACCGGTATGTCATTGGGTCTGGGGTGGTGGATGGTTGTCTGATCTTGGGTTTATGGATTTCGCTGGGGGTTCAGTCGTGCATATTAATGCCGGTGTTGCCGCGATTGTTGCTGCGCTTGTTCTTGGCAACAGAAAGGGATTTCCTGATACGGCTATGCCACCACATAACATGACATTGGCTGTGATGGGTGCATCGATGCTTTGGGTAGGCTGGTTTGGTTTTAATGCCGGTAGTGCACTGACAGCAGGGAGTAGCGCGGGAATGGCCATGGTAGCAACACATATCTCTGCGGCAGCTGGATCTTTGGCCTGGATGACATGCGAATGGATTAGATACGGTAAACCCAGTGTCTTGGGTATCGTCACTGGTATGGTTGCTGGTCTGGGTACAATTACCCCGGCATCAGGATATGTTGGGCCTGTTGGTGCGCTGATAATCGGAATTTCCGCTGGAGTGGTCTGTTACTTCGCTACACAATACATTAAGCGTGTTCTGAAGATTGACGATTCTCTCGATGTGTTTCCGGTGCATGGTGTCGGTGGCGCTCTAGGGACTTTACTGACTGCTGTGTTTGCAGCTGAATCCATGGGCGGGCTGGGTCTTGAAACCTCAATCAGCTCACAGTTTGTTACGCAAGCGATTGGTGTGACAGCAACGGTCGTTTGGTGTGGCGCTATTACTTTTATTATACTCAAGGTACTCGATGTTGTGATTGGCTTGAGAGTGAGCGAAGATGAGGAAACAGAAGGTCTGGACCTGGTGCTGCATAATGAGCGTGGTTACACACTCTGATCAAGAAGTTCTCATACTTGTGATTTAAGGGGCGCATTTAAATATGCGCCCCCTTAATTCTCATCAAAAACATAGTGATACAAACGTGTATGAATATATCTACGGATATATATTTAGTTCCTCCAATAGTCTAAAATCGGCCTTTCCAATCCGGATAGTCTGCGAATGCAGTTAAAGATTCGCACCTTAGATATAGAATAACGAAGAAAAGGGTATAAAAGTTCATGGCTGAATTGGTCGATAAGACATTATTGAAATCATTTGTCCCACCTAGCGCATTAAATGCTGAGAATTTTCAGGAGCTTGCAGGCAAAACATTTGTCGAAGCAGTCGCAGCGGGTAATACGCTATTCAAACAAGGTGACCACGACAAGAAAACCATTTATTTGATTGATGGCGAAGTCACGTTGACCACAGACAGTGGTGAAACCACTTCTGTTACTGCGGGAACCCAGGCAGGGAAACATCCTCTGGCTAATTTCCAGCCACGCAGACACACGGCTGTTGCTAAATCTGCTTGCAAGATCACTCGTGTAGACAGCGATTTGCTAGATATCCTGATGACCTGGGATCAAATGTCAGGTATTGAGGTTGATGAGATCCAATCAGAAGAAGAAGATGATGAAGAAGGTGGAGATTGGATGACCAGAATTCTGCAATCAAAAGCATTTTTGCAAGTGCCACCAGGGAACATCCAGGCAATGTTTATGCGTATTCAAGAGGTGCCTGCCAAGGCAGGAGACGTCATAATTAAACAGGGTGATGATGGTGATTTTTATTATGTTATTAAAAGCGGGGAATGCAAAGTTACCAGAACATCGAAAACTGGCTCTGAGCTGACGCTTGCAACGCTCAAAGGTGGTGCTGCCTTTGGAGAAGAGGCACTGTTATCAGATGCCAAACGTAACGCCAATATCGTGATGGCGACGGATGGTATGTTAATGCGTCTATCAAAGGAAGATTTTAACGAATTATTGAAAGAACCTATGCTGACCTGGGTAACCAGGGAAGAGGGTGACGAAATGGTGAAAAATGGTGCTATTTGGCTGGATGTTCGACTGGATAGTGAACATAAAAATAACGGACTTGAAGGAAGTATCAACATTCCATTGTTTATGTTGCGACTAAAGGTTGCGACGCTTTCCGAAGATAAGAAATATATTCTCTATTGCGATACTGGCAGACGCAGTTCAGCAGCAGCATTTTTACTGAGTGAACGTGGTCTGGATGCTGCCTGCCTCAAGGATGGTTTGATGGGTGGTGGTGAAGGTTAATAGAGATAAGCTAAATCTTGTTTATTGTTTGACCCGTAGCCTGTAGCGGCTAAATGAAAATTGATATAAATCCATCAGTCGATAATTATTGTGTGATGGGTAATCCAGTCGCACATAGTAAATCTCCTCAAATTCACACTGCGTTTGCAGAACAGACCCAACACAATATTTTCTATCAGGCTATTCATATTGATGATGGAAAATTTATAGCAGCACTAAAAGAATTTCAGGCGCAGGGCGGTAAAGGTTTGAATATCACTGTCCCATTTAAGGGTGACGCATGGGAAATCTCTGAAAACAGAAGTAACAGGTCTGAACGTGCACTGGCAGTCAATACAATAAGTTTTGATGATGCAGGTAAAATAACTGGTGACAATACAGATGGTGTTGGTCTTATTCGTGACCTGACAATTAATCACGATATTTCAATTAAAGATAAAGATATTCTGATACTTGGGGCTGGCGGCGCCGTCAGAGGGATTCTGGATCCTCTTTTCGATAAAGAAGTTGGCAGGATAACAATCGCAAATCGTACAATTAGTCGTGCCGAAGAGCTTGCTGATATGTTTTCAGATCGTGGTGATATCTTTACTTGTGGATTTGACGAACTGGCCGGGAGCGGTTTCGATATCATAATCAACGGTACTTCGGCCAGCTTGCAAGGTGAAGTTCCACCTCTACCTGAAAATCTCCTTAATGATAATGCCCGTTGCTACGATATGATGTATTCGATGAGCGATACACCATTTGTTTCGTGGGCCAAAGCACAAGGAGCAACTAAGGCATTCGATGGTTTAGGCATGCTTGTTGAACAAGCCGCGGAATCATATTTTATCTGGAGAGGGGTTAGACCAGAAACCAGGCAAGTGATTGATACATTGAGAAAAGATGCTTGGTAGGTAGTAGGTGGGGAAAGGATCACATACTAACTACTACATACAACCTACCAAATACTAAAGTCCATTTAACCTGTCCATTAGATCAGGCAGCCACGTCACCAGCTTCGGGAACAGGATCAATAATATCAGGGTCAAAATCTGTATCATGACGAAAGGTATTATCCCGCGATAGATATCCTGGATTCGTATTTCCGGGGGTGCAACAGCCTTCAAATAAAATAATGAAAAACCAAATGGGGGTGTTAGAAAAGATGTCTGCAGGTTGAGGCCAATTAAAACTGCCAACCAAAGTAGATCGATGCCCAGAAGATTTGCAATTGGAGCGATGATTGGTACGACGATAAAACAGATTTGTAGAAAGTCCAGGAAGAAACCCAGAATAAAGATTAATAACATACTGGCAAACATAAACCCCCAGACACCTCCGGGGATGTTTGTCATCACCTCACGAACCAGCGTGTCTCCCCCCATGCCACGAAACACCAAACCAAATGCGATGGCGCCGATTAAAATCATAAACACCATGCTGGTCAGGCGCACCGTTAGCTGCATGGCGGCTTTTAATCTACTCATAGTAAGTTGTTTGTGAGCAGCAGAAAGTATCATCGCACCCAGTGCACCAACTGCAGCCGACTCAGTAGGTGATGCGATACCGGCAAAGATTGACCCCAGGACACTGGTGACCAGTAGTAAGGGTGGCAACAAAGTAAATATGACTTTTTTAATTAGACCTTCGCTTGCATCATTTTTCAGTGCGGGTGCAATGCCCGGGTTTAACCAGGCAATACCAAGAATGTATAGCAGGAAGAATATAATCAATATTGTTCCTGGAATAACGGCACCAACAAAAAGACGACCCACAGGTACACCCATCACATCACCGAGCAGGATAAGGATAATGCTAGGCGGTATGATTTGACCTAATGTGCCGGACGCAGCGATAGTTCCTGCTGCAAGTGAGGGCGAATAATGGCGCTTGAGCATGATCGGTAGCGCAATAATACCCATGGTCACAACTGTTGCACCGACAATACCTGTGGTTGCGGCCAGCAGTGCACCAACCACCACCACTGATACTGCGAGGCCACCTCGCATTTTGCCAAATAATAGTCCCATGGTTTCCAGCAAATCTTCAGCCAAACCTGATTTATCCAGTGTGACACCCATGAAAATAAACAATGGCACAGCGAGCAGCGTGAAATTATTCATCGTTCCCCAGATCTGCAGAGGAAGTAAATTGAAAAAATCCAGACCTAAAAAGATGCTACCGAATAAAAGTGCAACAGACCCCAGGGTAAATGCAACCGGATAACCCACTAGCAGCATGATCATGAGCGTGACAAACATGCCAATGATGGCGGCGGTCAAGATTTTCCCCCCAGGATAATGTTGAGGTTTTTTGCAATATCCGAAACACCTTGTAGAAAAAGGAGTGTGAATCCTAATGGAATACTTGCCTTGAGTATCCAGCGATAAGGTAAGCCACCTGGATCGGGTGAACCTTCCAGATGAATATAGGATTGATAAACAAAAGGCCAGGCAGTAACAATGATTAAAATACAAAAAGGAATTAACAGAAATAGACTACCTGATAAATTAACCCACGCCCTGCGCTCATCATTCATGAACTTACTTTTATAGAAAAGATCGAGCCTGACATGATCATCATGCTTTAAGGTATACGCGGCCCCAATCAGAAATATCAGAGAAAACAGGTGCCATTCCATTTCCTGTAGTGCAATAGAACCGCTGAGAAAGAAGTAGCGCATAGCAACGTCGTAACTCACCAGTAAAACCATGGCTAAAACAAGCCATGAAATCAGTTTCCCTGAGAACTCACTGAATTGGTCTAGCTTAACTGAGAGTTGCTCTAACAAGTGTGAGGCTTCATCTCGTTTCATGCCTGTCGGGGGAAGTCCTTATTGTGAGGGCGTATTATTATTTGGAACAGGAATAAATACTATACCTGAACTCTGCGACCTACATTTCCAGGTAGTTTGGGTATCTAGCAATGATTTGCCCTGGTGAGGCCTATGCTGCAGATTAAATTATTGACCTGCACTGTTGTTATGCACAAGTAGACCAAACGATAATAAGTCATGTGATTTTTAGATAGTAGCTACTATTCATAAGAACCATAGAGATATATAACTATTTGATATCAATAGAATAATACCATCTTTCATGTTGCAGTGAAGCAAACACGTGAAACTTAGATTCAGAAAATCGGTGGCTGGATAAGAAAATTTATACACAGAGTTTTCCACAGTCTAGGCTATTGATTTTCCTTGTAATAAACGTTTGCTAGCTGGATAAAATTATCAATTGGAAGAGTTTCTGCTCGCGCCCCAGGACTAATGCCCAGATTGATTATCTGTTGTTCATCAAGCGTACCCTTTAGGCAATTCCTCAGTGTTTTTCTTCTTTGCGAGAATGCCTGTTTTACGATATGTGCAAAGCATTGATAGTCCGAAATCTGGTTTAAGAGCTTGTCATAAGGTTGCAATTTTATGATTGCTGACATGACTTTGGGTGGCGGTGAAAAAGCACCAGGATTGACAGTAAACAATTTCTCAGCGTGACAATTCGCCTGAACCATCACAGACAGGCGCCCAAAATCCTTGCTTGCGGGTGAAGCACACATACGATCAATGACTTCTTCCTGAAGCATGAATATCATATCGTCAATGAGCTGATTATTTTCCAGGAGATGGAAAATTAAAGGTGTTGAGATATTGTAGGGTAGATTGCCAATGATACGTAGATGTTGATTGTCCAGTTCCTTAAAGTCATATGTCAGTGCATCAAGGCAATGAATAACGATTTTCTCTTCAGACTCATATTTTTTTGCCAGGGCGTGAGCTAAATCTCTGTCAACTTCAAGGACGTGTAATATATCTAGATGTTCTAACAATGGACCGGTAAGCGCACCCTTGCCAGGACCTATTTCAACGATTGTCTGATTCCGCTTTGGATTTATGGCCGTGATAATACGCTGAATAATATTCTGGTCGTGGAGAAAATGCTGACCAAATCTTTTTCTTGCCCTGTGTTCGACCATTAAACTGCTTCAGCGATTAATCATCAGTGGTGATGCTGGATTTGCCGAAGCAGAACGACTAGATGTGTTGCATGACATATCAATAGCACACTGAATCGCTTCCATTAAACTTGAACAGGAGGTATTTCCTGTACCAGCTAGGTGAAGCGCTGTGCCATGATCAACAGAAGTTCTGACTATGGGTAATCCCAATGTGATGTTAACTGTTTTACCAAATCCCAGAGATTTTAAAACAGGCAATCCCTGATCATGATACATAGCGACAATGACATCAAAGCTATCAATCATTTCTGGCGTGAAGGCAGTATCTGCGGGTTGTGGTCCTGTTAGATCCAGGCCCTGGTCTTTTAATGTGTTTATAACAGGGATAATAATTTCGTTTTCTTCATTGCCTAAATGGCCGTTTTCGCCCGCATGGGGATTCAAACCGCAAACAAGAATTCGCGGACTGTTGATAGTAAACTTATCTCGAAGATCCTTATCGACTATTTGCAAGACATGAGTCAGCTTATCTTTTGTGATGGCATCGCTTACCTTTGATAAGGGCAGGTGTGTTGTGACCAGTGCAACTCTTAACACATCATTTATCAGCATCATGACAGGCGTAGCCTGATGAGAAAGATCTGCAAGAAATTCTGTATGACCACTGAATGCAATACCAGCATCATTAATGATCGATTTTTGAACTGGGGCAGTAACCATGGCATCGAATTCATTATCGAGACAGGCTGTACAGGCAGTTTTCAATAGGCCCAGAACGTATTCAGCATTTTCTGAATCAAGTTTCCCTGCAATTGTGCGAGTTTCGGTTTTAACAGGAATTATTCTCAGGCTTTTGGCAACGTGCTTTTGTTTGCGTGCGTCAACAAATTCATTCAATGACAGTGGAAGTCCCAATGCAGAGGCTCGATCCTGTAATAGGTCTGGATCGCCTATGGCAACAATATCAGCATTGATATTTTTCTGGGCTATTTGGACAGTAATGTCAGGGCCAATGCCCGCAGGTTCACCTGTCGTGATGATGATGCGCGGCAGGCCGGTGTTAATTCTCATCTAGTCGGTACTCGACGTAGGCCTCATCGCGTAGGTGCCTTAACCAGTTTTGGTGGGCTTCTTCTGATTTTCTTCTGCGAATTGTTTCTGATGCCTGCTCTCGTTTGGCATTTTCAGTATCATCAAATTCTCTACGCTCGAGTACCTGAAGGATATGCCATCCGAATTGTGTCTCAAAAGGCTCACTGATCTGATCGATTTCGAGTTGATTCATAACCTCTTCAAATTGCGGCACCAGTCTCCCAGGGCTAGACCAACCAAGATCTCCACCTTGAGCTGCACTTAGTTTGTCATCGGAGTTTGCTTTTGCCAGTTTTGCGAAATCATCGCCACCCTCAATACGTATTCTTAACTGCTCTAATTTGACCCAGGCATCGTCTGGCGTAGTCAATTCATCAAGTTTAATCAGAATATGACGTGCATTTGTTTGTGTAATCATGTGTTTTTCACTGCTTCGCACATCAGTTAGTTTGACAATGTGAAAGCCACTTGAACTCTTAATCAGATCGCTGATATCCCCTTTTTCCATAGTCGCAACTTGAGTACTAAATATAGTAGGAATCTCATTTACTTTACGCCAGCCTAAATTACCACCTTCAAGCGCTCTCTGGCCATCTGATACAGTCGCTGCCATGGTGGTAAAATCCAGTCCCGCCTTTAAATCTTCAACTACTTTTACGGCAATTATCCTGGCCTGTTCCTCTTCATCTGCAGATGGGGCTTCCGGGAGGGAAATAAGAATATGTTGAAGCAGGTATTCTGTTTCTGTTTTCCCCTGAAACTCCAAGTTGGTGAGAGCATTGTCGATTTCTTTACTGGTAATAGAAATTCTGTTATCCACCTGGCGTTGACGCAGTCGTGAGATGACAATTTCGTCACGCATATTTTCTCGAAATTGCTCATAACTAAATCCATCTTTTTCGAGAATCTCTTTGAACTGACTCAGACTGACATTATTTCCAGCTGCAATGTTGCTGATTGTTCTATTTAATGTTTCATCATCGACCCGGATCCCTGTTTCATCAGCCTTTTGAAGTTGAATTTTCATCAGGATCATGCGTTCGAGGATCTGGGTTTCTAAAACGCTGGAAGAGGGGATTTGAACACCCTGTTGTTGCATTTGAGCGACCACTGTGCGGAGTTTTGTCTCGAGTTCACTCTGCATAATGATGTCATTTCCAACCACCGCGACTATACGATCTAATTGCACATCTGCCTGTGAATTAAATGTTTGTAACGCAAGAAAGCCTGCAAAAAGCAGGCGCATATGATGTAATTTCAACTTATAAATCGCTCTCGTAACCGGGGATTTTTTGCCTCAGGAAGTCCACTGTTTTACGTCCGACACCCGCCAGGCCTTTCAGTTCAAGCTGTAAAAACACACCTGTATCAAAATCTCCGTCTACATCAGTCAGAAACCGTCGTGCAACTGCACGAAAGCCCCAACAGCAACTGTCATATTCAACACCACCAAAAATTTCTAATGTCTTATTTTCCGGGACTGCATAATTCCATCTTCCGATCGTGCTCCAATTCTGGCTGATTGGCCAATGAAACGAAATATCACTCTGTTCCACATCTACACCGGTAACATTAGAGGATGGTCTGCGAACACGATAGGTAAAATTCACAACCTTGTTTGCTGCTGGTTTATACTGGGCCTGTGCAAGCAATCTTTCAGTCTCGTTGTTGTGCGGATCCCATTGGATATTACCTCTTAATTTCCAGTGCCTGAACAATGCAGTACCAGCTTCCGCAATGAAAGGCGAACTGTTGTCATCACGTATTTCATCACCAGGTAAAATTACTTCTCTGTCGCTCAGGTAGTAAATCTGTCCCAGACTTATATAGGCATTCTCTCTTCCCGTTTCCTGATCTAACAGGCGTGATGTTAATGCTAAGGTGATCTGATTGGCATCGCCAACACGGTCAGCACCACTAAAGCGATCTTTCCGGAATAATGCATCAAAGGAAAAATCATACAAATTGGTGTCGAAAACAGGCAAGTCATCCTGGTTTTCTTCCGGGATATAAAGATAAAAAAGCCTTGGTTCGAGTGTTTGTAATGATTTTTTTCCAAATAAAGAGGAATCACGCTCCAGGAAGACACCACTATCAACACTTACGATGGGTAATAAACGGCTGGGACTCGATTCGAACTTGTTTGTACTGTGTAGATCGTATTGTGTAAAACGTAAACCAACTTTTGGTGTAACGAATGTAGAAGCGGTTCTATATGGATAGCTGATCGAAGGCAACAAATCCATCCTTGCACCAAGTACATCATCTACGGTGCCTGTATCATCATCACCGCGATCAAAATAAGTGAATTGACTACGTAAATCATAATGAAATCTGTTATTACCGCCAGGGGAGTGTGCATTGAAGTTGATTTGTGGCAAACGTTTATAGGGCCTATTAACGGCGGTAATGGTTGAGTCAACAATTTGATAATTTTCCAGCCTCACGCTGCCATTCCATCTGCTGCCACCATACAGGTTTCCACTATATGAAATATCACCACGCTGCCTTAGAAAGCGTGTGCTGGTAATACCAAGGGAGTTACCAAAATCTTCAAAATATTGCTTGTCAGATACTCTGTTGTAGTCTAATGAGAATTTACCTCTGTCTGCAAATCTATGCTTATGTTTCACTCGAATAAGATTTCTGTCCTCGTCATCGAAATCGTCATCACTGGGGAGGAACTCAGCATTGAGCTCGCTTTCACTATACTTAGACATATGACGGAATTCACCCATTAGCATGACGCCACTGTCTGTGAGCAATCTGGGCGTCAATGTTGCATCCATCTGCGGGGCGATGTTCCAGTAAAATGGCGTGCGCGCTTCAAAGCCATTTCGGTTTGAGCTTCCTGCACCAGGAGTCAAAAACCCGGTCTTTCTTTTTTTGCTCAATGGGAATGACATGTATGGGCTATAAAAGACGGGTACATTTTTAATCCTAAGCACGACATTTTTAGCCTTACCCCATTCTTCGACATGATCAAGGTGGATTTCACTTGCAGATAAGGACCAGAATTTATCTTCTGGATCGCAGGTGCTGTAGTCAGCATTCTTTAAATTAGTCTCTGTGCCAAACTTCATTTCCAGATCGGCACTTTGTCCACGCCCACGATTTTCCTTAATCGTATATCTGGTATTTTCGAATTGACCGGTATCCGAATTGAATTCGATGTGAGCCTTGTCGGCTTCCAGGTAGATAGCTTCATCCCAATACTGGATGTTGCCTTCCAAATCAGCGGTATCCTCTATCTGGTTAAATTGAACATGGTCAGCCCGGGTTTGTTGATCATCGCGTGTGATCTCGACATTTCCATCCAGTGTTGATATCCCTTCTGCTTCCAGATCAGCATCATCTGCTGCAACATGCACATCACCTGGTGCCAGTTCGGATTCAACGATTGGTCGTGCGGGAATATTTAATGAATCCGTACATAAAGGCCACTCTGGTTCTGGATCATCTGCCTGGGCGGGCATGACTGGAGCCAAAAATACAGACGCAATCATGGCAGATGCCATGAAATATTTATTCAATGTTTTTTTCACCGTGCCTTATTATATTGTGCCGTTGGAGAGGCGATATCCCTGTAAAATGGACATTCAATGCAATGTCCCAAGTATCTCCCAATGTAATATATGGGAGTAATTTTGTAACTTCTTGATTATAGTGTGATTTTAAAACCCATGATAGCCTTAGGAGCAGGGTTTTTTTATCTGAAATGCCTGGGCAGGCGAAAATATATAATGGGGTTTCTCAAGATTAAAATGTATCCCTTTCATTTTAAAGGACAACATTCTTTTTGATTTGAAGAATAAACTTGATAAAAAAAATATACACTAAATGTAGAGAATCAAAAATTAACATTTAGACAGTCCCTTCTGAAATTCATGAAGTCAGTTAGCATATATTTTTGGTAAATAAATTAATGAAAAAGCGCAATGTGATTATTACAGGATGTTCATCAGGAATAGGTCGTTGTGTCGCAGAAGGACTAAAAGAAAAAGGCTACCGCGTGTTTGCGACTGCCCGTAAAAAAACAGATGTTGATATTTTGATCGCGGAAGGTTTTGAATCAGTACAACTGGATTTGGCCAATTCAGCTTCCATTCGCATAGCCTTTGAAACGATTCTGGAAAAAGCTGACGGTGAGATTTATGCATTGTTCAATAATGGTGCATATGGTCAACCCGGCGCAGTCGAGGATTTAAGCAGAGATGTTTTGCGGCAACAATTTGAAGTAAATCTGTTTGGCACGCATGAGCTGACGAATCTGGTGCTACCGGTGATGCGCAAGCAAGGATATGGAAGAATCATTCAGAATAGTTCGGTGCTTGGGTTTGTCGCCTTACAGTTTCGGGGAGCCTATAACACGACTAAATATGCACTGGAGGGCTTAACTGATACCTTGCGGCTTGAGTTGATGGGGACGAATATTCATATTTCTCTGATCGAGCCGGGGCCTATTGAAAGTCGATTTAGAAAAAATGCACTGGTCGTATTTGAACAAAATATATCTGTTGAGAATAGTCCATTTGAAAATGCTTACAGAAAACTTGTAGAACGATTAAAAACAGAGGGTCCTGTGGTACCTTTCACATTGGGGCCTGAAGCTGTGTTTGATAAAGTTTTACATGCACTGGAAAGCAGGAAACCGAAACCCCGTTACTATGTAACATTTCCAACCTATCTTTTTGCATACCTAAAACGCATTCTTTCTACTTACATGATGGATAAAGTGCTAAAAAGAGTTTAGGAGTTATTTATTTTGGTAGTTCGATAACGACCTGTTTAACGTTTCTGCGATAAATAGAGACAATATTACCGATGCTTTGAATTTGTTCAGAATGGGTTGTCTGGCAAATATCGGCAACCGTTTTATTTCTTAGCTCTCTATCTCCAACGCGTAGTTTTATCTTGATAAGTTCATGATGATCAAGTGCTGTTTCTATCTCAGCTGTTACACTTTCAGTTAATCCATTTTGTCCAATCCAGAGTACCGGCTTCAAATGGTGCGCTTTGCTGCGTAGAAATTTTTGTTGTGTTTTTGTGATATTCATCTCGTCAATATTATCACAAACTAAGAAGTTAAATGTTTGCTTATAATTTTCAGTCGCTGATTAAGTAATTATTATTCAGAGGTACATTGATTGAATTTTATTCAAACCAATCATCGGTTTCTGGTTCATAACGTTGAATAAATTCTTCAAGATCTTCTTTTTTTACCATCCCGGGCCAACGGGCAACGAGATTACCATCAGGGTGGAAGAAATAGGTGGTAGGAATAGCCTTGAGATGTTTGCCACTTATTTGTGATGCAATATCCTGATCCCCCATTAATATTGGGAAACTGATGTCGTATTTCTTGATAAAGGCAGTTGCGAGGTCTTTCTTGCCATATTTAAAACTGGGGAAATCAATCGTTATTCCTAGCACTGTTGCATCTGTGTCACGGTGTTTAAGATGAAATTTATTCAAATCTGGCATTTCCACAACACATTGGATACACGTCGGACTCCAGACATTCACCAGTGTCCATTTACCATGACCAATATATTCTGAAATACTGTGATAATTTCCATCTAGATCTTCAAGGGAGATATCAGGGGCATCTGCCTGAGTTGATTGACTCAAGAGGACAAGCAGAAATGACTGGAGTGTTGTTTTCAGACTTGAGTGCATATTATTGATTTCGGTATCGTTTTGATTAAAACAATTACTTTATTGACCGTGCCTTGCAGGAAAAGTGCAGTAAATAAGAAGTTCTACTCGTCACCAGTATAGAATTCAATTCTGTTTCTACCATTATTTTTTGCCTGGTAGAGTGCGCGGTCTGCACGTTCTACAAACAAGGTCGCAATATCATTGACATCACCTTCATGTTCGATGGTATTAAGCGAGTTGATACCGATTGATGTGGTGACCGTGATATCTCCATGCTGGGGTGTGGTGAATATCCGTTGTTCAATAGTTTCCCTTATCCTTTCCCCTATTTCTGTTGCCTTTTGCTTGCCTTTGTGCGAAAGCAGAACAGTAAATTCTTCTCCACCATATCTTGCTACAACATCTGTGCTGCGGACCAGTTCACGTATTATTTGTGCCACTTTCTTGAGGATTTCGTCACC
>JAKZTI010000114.1:0-3484 GCA_047517145.1 Gammaproteobacteria bacterium | reverse complement strand
GTTTAGATTTAATTTGTGTACTGTAATTTGCAACTGTTTTATAACTTAATGAAAGCTGCTTCGAAATTTCGCTGGTATTCAGACCTTCGGCAAGTAGACAAAATATCTCGAATTCCCGGGTTGATAAATCAGAAAATGGCGTGTCCTCACCCTTTGTTTTTTTGAAGGCCAGTTGTTGAGCTATTTCGGAATCAATATGCGATTTCCCTGCAGCTAACTCTCTGATGGCATCAATCAATGCCTCCGGTGCGCTGCTCTTGGTAATATAACCACGTGCCCCTGCCTGCAGGGCCTGTTCAACAAAGATTGTACTTTCATGCATGCTGAACACCAGGACTTTGGCACCTGCATCTCTGGCTATAATTCTTCGAATTGCCTCCAACCCTCCTATACCCGGCATGGAAAGATCCATCACTACAACATCAGGATTTTTATCTACATAATGCTTACAGGCCTGTTCTCCTGATTCTGCCTCAGAAACAACTTCGATATCATCTGTGTTTTGTAACAACATCTGATAGCCAGCGCGAACAACGGCATGATCATCAACAAGTAAAACCCTGATTTTATTCGATGTTGTTGAAGGTGTGCTTACCATATCTTTTTCCTGTCGTTTCTGGTTTGTTACTTAATAGAGTGACCCTAGAGAGAAACTATAATCTCAACACCTTGATTGATTCCTGAGTTCATTTCAAAAGAGCCTTTTAATGCTTCTATGCGCTCACGCATTCCCAACAAACCCAGACCTCGGGGAGTTGTTTCATCAAAACCTATGCCATTATCTTTGATAAGTAACTCAACCCCTAAGTCATATGATGAATCATTTTCTATCCGATTTAAGCAAACTGTAACATCCGTAGCTTGTGCATGTTTGACAATATTCGTGAGACTTTCCTGAATGACCCTGTAAATACTTATATTGACCTCTTCACCTAGTTCATCAAATTTACCTTTAAATTCAAAGTGACAAAACACATCTTCATGTCTTGAATTCCAGTCATCAATCATGTCCTGCAGTGCCAAGATCAACCCAAACTCATCAAGTATTGCTGGTCGTAGTTGTCGCATCATTCTACGCGCCACTTCATACATTCGATCAGAAAATGTTCCAATGGTCCTGGCACTATTTTTGAGCATTTCACTATCCTGATGTTTCATTTGCTCAATGGATGCAAGCACTGCTTTAATCGCTGTGATCGATTGACCAAACTCATCATGTAGCTCTTGTGCCAGAATTCTTCTCTCGTCCTCCTGAATCGCGAGGGATTTTTGTGTTAATAATCTATTTTCTTCTCTGCTTGTTTGTAGAACCTCTGCCATATTATTGAATTTTTCAGATATTTTGGAGAATTCAGGAAATTTAAATTTAGGCAAGCGGCGTTGATACTCCCCTTGTTCAATCCCATCCAGACCTTGTAATATCAATTCAATGGGAGCAAGACCACGGCCTAAACTGATATAAACCAGAATATTTGCCAATACAGCAAATAAAACCAGCAATCCAAGGACACCCTTGGTTTCATTCCAAACTTCAGTGATCTCGTCTGATGGGTTGGCCCTGATAAGTATCTCTGTATAAGCTGTTTCCGATTCCCTGAATACACGCCTGTATTCAACAGGCTGTGGCTTCACCATGCGTATAAACCATTCGGGAGCTTGCGCATTGATTTTCGGAATGATTCTTACCGGCACCATGCTACCGATATTCCCGGTTTTGTATAATTCAATCTCAAGGTGACGTGTGCTTTCAAGATTGGCAATGTTTTCTAGCACGCTTTGCTGAGTTTCAGATATGTTACTGGCAGTATTACTCATCAGAGCAATTTCAATTAATTGTAAAGTCAATTTCGAGACAGATTGCATCTCCTCATTTACCGCCGCCCTGGCGTTGTTTATCACGTAAAAACTACCTGCGAGCAAAATTAACGCAAATAGCAGCGTGATTAAAAGATTCAATCGAAAACGTAGACTCATCAACCTGGCTCCATTACTGATTCATGTCTGATAAAACATACTTAAATTAACGATAATATTCGATTGCATAATATACGTCAGTACAGATATGATCACTCAATTATTAACGATTAAAAAGGCTTAGGATATTTTCCTTATAAAACACATGAAATTTGCCCAACTATCATTTTTCCTGTTGTTGTTTTCATCAAGCATTAGTTTTGCCGAAAACGAATTACAAACAGCCGTTGAGGAGACGCTTGAGACAAACGAGCTAGCAATAAAGTCGCAACAGAACATAGACGAGTACGCTAATGATACTGAAGATATGTTACATCAATATCGGACTACGCTTCGCAAGATAGATAATTTAAAGACTTACAATGACCAATTAGAAAAATTAACAGTAAAACAACTGGAAACCTCCGATTCTCTTTCTGAACAAATAAATAGTATTGCCGAAACTCGACAGAATATCGTACCGCTTCTTTTACGCATGATTGAAGTCCTGGAAGAATTCGTTTCTATTGATGCCCCATTCCTTCAAGAAGAGCGACTGACCAGAATAGATTTAATCAAGGACATGATGGACAGGCCCGACGTTTCCCTACCCGACAAATATCGTCGTATCATGGAAGCCTACCAGATAGAAATGCAGTATGGCCGTACGATAGACACGACGACCGAGACAATCACAACAAACGATACTCCCGTTACTGTTGAGGTCCTGCGAATAGGAAGGTTGTCTATTTTTTATCAAACACTCGATGGAAAGGAAAGTGGCTACTGGGATAAACAGAAAAAAAAATGGAGCCCATTAACGGATGATTACAATCGCTCGATTGCCCAGGGAATTCAAATAGCGAAAAAACAGGCACCGCCTGATTTGATAAAACTTCCTATCACTGCTCCGGAAGCAATTATCCTGGATGATATCACTATGGAAGAGAACAAATGACCAAAAGGAATCGAATACAAAACATCATCATCTGTTTAATCTTCCTGCCTATTTCTTCTGTGGTCAACGCAGAGGCATCCAAAACACTTGATCAACTTTTAGAAATAGTTCGTCAAGATAGTACGTTAGAAAAAAGGGTAAATATTGAGCGAGAAGCCATCTTCAAACAGGCAAAAGAAGATCAGGAGAAATTACTTAAAGAAGCGCTAGCTATTTTTGAAAAAGAAAATAAACGCGGGGCTAATCTCAGACGTACGTACAGCCTTTATGAAAATCAAATTACTAAACAAACTGAGATGCTGGAAAGCCGTTCAGGTTCACTGGCAGAATTACATGGTGCTGTCAGACAAATTGCAGGAGATATCGATGCAATTATTGATACTTCTTTTGTATCTGCACAAAAACCTGACAGAGATGAAATCACCGACGCATTGGCTTCCAGTAAAAAATTACCTGAAATCAGGGAACTTGAACAACTCTGGCTTCTGGTTCTGGACGAAATGGTGGAATCCGGAAAGGTAGTTCGTTTCAATACCGGATTTATAAATAGTAATGGTGAAGAAGTGAATCAAC
>JAKZTI010000113.1:0-3771 GCA_047517145.1 Gammaproteobacteria bacterium | reverse complement strand
GATTTGGGATTTGTTGATGTTCATCCACTTTCTCTGCTCTGTTTGAATAATACATACAGGCAATTGCTATACTGTTGATGATAAGCAGAGACCATAATAGGAGTTGAGAAATTTTCATTAAATGTCCTTTAAATAATTTCTAAGGAACCTCTGATTAAGTCCCAGAATACATTAAGTCGTCATTCTGGCGCATGCCAGAATCTAGTCAAAACAATGATTTACTGGATGCTGGTATTCACCAGCATGACGAAGCGCGTACTTGACCAGAGGTTTCCTATATATATATATTAAAAAAATATCAATCACCAATAAACTTCTAGCCGATCATCAACCACCCTGCTCTCAAACTGATTGAGAGGACGATTCCCTTTATCAATACATTCTCCGGTTTTAACATTAAATTTCCATTGGTGTTTAGGACAGGTAAGTGTGCAATCCTCCAGAGCCAGTTCAGGGATATTGGTTACTTGATGGGGACAACGACTATCAAATACTTTCACATCGCCATTATCCGTATATATAAATAGATCACGATCATCTGCATGTACATAGGTAACTTCTTTATCTTTTAGTTCTTCAATCGCAACCACATCATGCCAACTCCTTTTTTGCCCTAATGATTCTGGATCAAACTCTGGTATCTCCATAGCAAGAATGATATCTACTGCCCAGATGATCTTGGTCAATCCCAGGGTTGGGAAGGCTAAGAATAGCGCATCAATAATTTCATCAGCAGTAACTCCAGCCCGTAGTGCCCTCACCAGATATTGGCGTAATCCTGTTTCAGTTTGATTATCTACTTTTGTAATGACTGAAATGATGGCACGTGTTTTCGGTTCCAGATGCTCACCTGCTTGCTTAACAAACTCAAAATAGGATTTCATCTCCCCCGGGCGAACTTTCATTAAATAATTTAGTGCATCACTCATTTTCTGCCTCGATAAATTTTCTTTCCATTTTTATCACTTGTTTTATGACTGGTGAATTAGCAACATCTTCAACAATCAATGTTTCTATCGGATTATTATAATTATAGTGTATAAACATGATATGCAATTTTGGATCATCAGGCGGTATAATTTCTTCTTTATTTTTAAATAATAAAGATTTCCAAACCAATTTTTGTATTGGGATTCTGGCCATGACTATTCCAGTCGAACGACTTTCTTTTTGTGTACAGGCATTGCCATTACCTTTCTGAAAACATCTGAGTTTAACATCCAATATGGGTGCGCCAGTATCTTTATCTACGGGTTTAAACGATGTTTCGATAAAATCCAGCACCAGATATTTTTTCAGCCCAAATAGGCCGAAGTAATCTCCTGCTACAAATATACCAGCCAGATTGAGCACGACAAGCAATGCTACCAACATATTCCTCAGTGGCTTAATCACGCCTGAGTTTATCTGTCGTTGCAATCGGTGTTGGATAGCTTCTGACAATGATAAAAGAAGAAACGATAAAGGTAATCAGTGTCGTTAACTGGATCATATTAGAGGTTGATTCACTGATAAATTGCGATTGAACTGCCAGCACAGCGATTAGCAATGAAAACTCACTCGCCTGCCCTAATCTGAAGCCGACTTCTCTTGAGATATATTTTTTCTCACCTTCGGTCTTGAGCAAATAAGCAAAGACCTTTGGTTTCACTACGAGTATCAAGATTGCAAGCGATAAGGCGGGGGCAATGAGTTCACCTATCATACTGATGTTGTAGCCTGCACCTAATGAAAAGAAAAATATTATCAGGAAGAAATCACGTAATGGTTTTAATCTATCGGTGATAAACAGTGCTATCGGACTGGAAGCCAGTGATACGCCTGCCACAAATGCACCAATCTCATGCGATAGCCCAATTAAAGTGGCAAGTTCTGCAATGCCCAAACACCAGGCGATGGCTAATAAAAATATGTATTCGTGGATCTGATCATATTTAATAATCAGTTTAATCAGCACATAACGCTGAATCATCCACGCAATACCAATCAAAACAGGTAGCGCACACAATTCCAGCAAGATATCCGTCACCAGATCGCCACCTTTACCATAACCTTGAAGCAATAAAAGAATGATAATGGCGATTAAATCCTGAATTAGTAGGATACTGATGATGATCTGGCCGGTATGCTTGTGATGCAGCGTCGTGGTTGGTAATAATTTCAAACCAATAATCGTACTTGAAAACATGGTTACCCCTGCAATCAATATCGACTCTGCTACTGAATAACCAAATATTATTCCGATCAAATAACCCAATAAAGAAAAAATGAATGAGCTAATCAACGTGACTTTAAGGGCCGAACCCAACATTGTCATCAATTGCCTGGGCAAAAGATCAAGCCCAAGTAAATAGAGTAGAAATATAATACCGATTTTAGAGATATCCGTGATCAACCTGGCATCATCTATCAAAGCAAGTCCCCAGGGGCCCAGTATGATGCCAAGGATAATATAACCCACTATCATGGCCTGTCGCGCGAATAAGGCCAGAGTCGCGAATACGGCGGCTCCAGTGAAGATCAGGAAGATTGAGTAAACTATTGTGTTATCTGGCATACCCACGAGTATAAAGAATTTTAGGTGTTTCTTATATTCTTTAGCTGTTTTAACAACCTTGCCTCTGACACTGGGATTGTCGTCTTCAACTCCTGCGCAAACAGAGATACACGAAATTCCTCCAGCATCCAGTGAAATTCATCAAGTTCTTCACTGATATTGTCCGAGGCACTATTTTTCTCTGTAAGCACCATCCATTCATCCCACATTGGCTTTAATTGTGCCAGTTTACTGGCATCTTTTTCAGGTGAATACGATAGTTTTTCCAGTCGTTTCTGTATCGCATCAAGATATCGTGGCATTGATTTCAAATGAACTAGCGGAGTCTCTTCTACAAAACCATCATAGATCAACATAGATAGTTGTTCTTTAATGTCTGCAAAGGCGCTGAGTGATGATGGTTGAATGCTACCTTTCATGGCAACTGTAATTTCATGATGTCTTTTTAAGATATCCGACACCAATCGACATAGCTCATTACCTGTATCTATTAACTTAGGTATCCCTTCGTTAATTGATTCATCAAAATCCTTCTTTGTACGCGCCATCTTTCCATCTGCCAGAAATAATTGTTCAAGTACGGCATAAAGAATACTTTCAACCATTTCATCAACTGCGCCTAATGCTGCGTAATACATTTTTATTTTATCGAGTTCCTGCAGATTCTTTTTCAGATATTTGAGATCTTTGCTCAATACCAGAGAATAAAGTCTAAGCAAGCCATAACGCATGTATTGGTCTGCCTTCCTGGCGCTATCGAAATGTTGAATCATCACAGAATCATGATTATCAACCAGCGCAGGATAAGCCTTTATGGTTAATCCATTGAGCTCTGTTTCAACCACCTCTGGCAAGTCATTAAACTCCCACTGCGTAAAAGATTCTTCTGAGTCCTGAATGTTTGGTAATTGCGTAAGAGAATCTTCCAGTTGCACCGA
Organism: Gammaproteobacteria bacterium; assembly: GCA_047517145.1. Taxonomy (GTDB): domain Bacteria; phylum Pseudomonadota; class Gammaproteobacteria; order Eutrophobiales; family Eutrophobiaceae; genus SMWN01. Next base: position 276 of record JAKZTI010000113.1, on the reverse strand, counting down.
TAGTTCTGATTTAAGTTGCTGAAGACTACGGGCGCTACTCAGCACGTTGGCATCCTCATCCAGAACACGAATATTCATCTTTAAATGTTCTGGTAATACAGTCTGTTTCCAGTCTTCATCCTTTATCTCTATCCCCTTTCGTCTAAAGAAATATTCAGTGAGATTACGCGTGATCGATGGCGCACCTGTATCAATATGCTCTATGCATTCTTTAACGGTCTCAGGAATGGGTACTAGCTGACGCCGGATACGCTTTGGCAATGAACGTAGCAGGAC
>JAKZTI010000112.1:0-7797 GCA_047517145.1 Gammaproteobacteria bacterium | reverse complement strand
AAACTGGAATGATTGGGGTTATAGGATATTTACTGTTTTTTACATTGATATTGAAAGAAGCCATGAAACTGATCAGAGAAAAGAATTATGATGCGCTACCCTGGATTTTCCCGGTCATCATTGCTGTTTTCCCGCTTAATATGTACAAGGCATTCTACGGTAATTATACGGCTACATTGATATGGGTGCTAATTACACTTTCATTCACATCAAAAACCAGAGAACATGTACTCTAATTATTTAACCATAAACAATGAATTAACATGATTGGAATGAACAATGCGTATTAACGATATTAGGCTGGTCATTATTCTGCATGATTTATTCATGGCAGCCGCTGCCTGGCAGTTGTCCTGGCTCATCCGATTTAATTTCGAGCTGGTTGCCTATCCAGACTGGAAACTAGGCTTATACGTATTACCCATGATAGTGCTAGTTCAGGGGCTAGTTTCCTATCGTTTCGGACTTTACCGAGGTCTGTGGCGGTTTGCCAGTTTGCCAGATCTCTGGAACATCTTTCGTGCAGCTGTTATTGGTGCGCTAAGTATTACATTGGTTTTGTTCATATCGATCAGGCTGGAAGGTATCCCAAGGTCGATACTGATCCTTTATCCTGTTTTTTTGATATTTCTATTAGGTGGACCGAGGTTGGGTTATCGGTTCTGGAAAGATAACTCATTTAAACTTAATTCTGCAGCTACTGGTCAGAAGGTACTTATTGTAGGTGCAGGTTCCGCAGGTGAAATGCTTGTCCGTGAAATGTTGCGAGAAGGTAGTTATAAACCGATTGGTTTTATTGATGATAACCCAAATATAAAAAATTCTGAACTTCAAGGGATCCCAATTATTGGTACCGTTGAAGATATCTTATCGATCCATCAACGCTACGAGATTGATAATATAGTGATTGCTGTTCCAACTGCCACAGACGAACAAATGCAGAGGATTGTTAGTAACTGTGAATCTGCAGGTGTACCGATTCGTACATTACCTAAATTACAGGAGATGGTTTCTTCACAGGTTGCACTAAATGAATTAAGAGAAGTATCTATAGAAGATTTGCTCGGCAGGGAAAAAATTGAACTCGATTGGGGAATAATCCAGCAAGGGATTACTGATAAAGTAGTTTTAGTTAGTGGTGGCGGTGGGTCAATTGGTTCTGAATTATGCAACCAGATCGCCAGGTTAAATCCCGCTGGCCTGGTAATCTATGAACACAGTGAATTCAATCTTTATAACATCCAGATGGAGATAGCCAAAGCCTATCCGGAAGTCCCCTTATTTGCGATATTGGGGAATATATGTGACAGAGAAAGCGTCGAGCAAACACTAGACAAACACAGACCGGATATCTTGTTTCATGCAGCTGCCTATAAACATGTCCCCTTACTTCAAAACCAATTACGAATAGCAGCACAGAACAATATATTTGGCACAAAGAATCTGGCAGAGCTGGCTATTAAATATAACTGTGAGAAATTTGTTTTTATATCGACAGATAAGGCAGTTAATCCAGCCAATGTACTTGGTGCCAGTAAGCGTATTGCAGAAATGTATTGCGAATGGATGAATCAATGTACAGTGACAAAATTTATTACTGTACGATTTGGTAATGTTTTGGGTTCTGCTGGTAGTGTGGTGCCACTATTCAGAAAACAGATAAAGTTAGGTGGCCCGGTTACGGTGACAGATCCAGAGATAACCAGATATTTTATGACGATTCATGAAGCTTGCCAGTTAATACTCCAGTCCAGTGCCATGGGTAATGGTGGAGAGATTTTTGTACTGGATATGGGAAAGCCAGTCAAAATTAACTTTCTAGCTGAACAAATGATCAAACTTTCAGGAAGGAATCCTGATAAAGATATTAAAATTACATACACGGGTCTAAGACCCGGTGAAAAACTATATGAAGAGTTGTTTTACGAAAATGAAAATAGAAAAGAAACGGAACACGTGAAAATTCTATTAGCAAATCATCCTGAAATAAACTGGCAGGATCTTGAAAATAAGATTTCAGAATTGGAAGAAGCTGTTGTGAATTTTAATGATACAAATATTAGTCGCATACTTGCCCAGTTAGTCCCTGAAGGTAATTTTATTCAAGATAAGATGGATAATGTTATACCGATAAGCGGAAAAGGATAATGGTACAAAAAATTCGTAAAGCAATATTTCCAGTTGCCGGCCTGGGTACACGATTCCTTCCTGCCACAAAAGCAAATCCTAAGGAAATGCTACCTATTGTAGATAAACCATTGATTCAATATGCCGTTGAAGAAGCTGTATCTGCAGGGATTACTGACTTGATTTTTGTGACTGGCAGAACCAAAAGATCAATTGCCGATCATTTTGATAAAGCCTATGAGCTTGAAAATGAATTACAAAAACATAATGAGATCAAAAAGTTAGGACTAATTCAAAATATTCTGCCCAGCTATGTGACCTGTATTCATATCAGGCAGGCAGAACCATTGGGACTAGGACATGCCGTATTATGTGGGCGTGCTGCCGTCGGTGAAGAACCTTTCGCTGTATTACTCGCAGATGATCTGATTGATAATGGGGATCAAGGTTGTCTGAAACAAATGGTTGATATTTTTGATAATTATCAGCGCAGTGTGATTGCCATTGAAAACATACCAGAAGAAGAAACGAATAAATACGGTATTGTAAGTTCAGATGAAATAAATAATCAGCTTGGCAAACTCAACGGTATTGTTGAAAAACCAGAGCCTAGCAAAGCACCTTCTGCGAAGGCGGTTGTCGGTCGTTATATCTTGACTCCGGAAATATTTAATTTACTGGAAAATATTGGTGCTGGTGCCGGCGGCGAAATTCAACTGACAGATGCTATTGCTGAATTATTAAAGAAAGAAGAGGTATACAGCCTGGCTTTTGCAGGAAAACGATATGATTGTGGTTCAAAACTTGGCTATCTGCAGGCAACAGTTGAATACGCACTAAAACATCCAGAGTTGAAAGAAGAATTTTCAAATTATCTGGAAAGCAAAGAATATTTGTAGGTATTTCAAAATAGAATAATGAGAAAAGGGTTCACGTATGAACCCTTTTTTTGTTTGGCTCCTCGGGACGGGCTCGAACCGCCGACCTAGTGATTAACAGTCACCCGCTCTACCAACTGAGCTACCGAGGAATAGGAATCGCGCATGTTACTGATGTGATGAATATCGGTCAAGCATTGCGTATGCAAAAACTGACTAATTCTTATGACAAAACCTTTTCCAGTCTTCCCATGGCTTTCTCAAGATTTTCCATGCTGGTGGCAAATGAGATACGCATGTATCCCGGGGCACCAAATGCAGAACCAGGAACCATGGCAATCTCTCCTTTCTCGAGAAGATATTCAGCAAGCTCAATATCATTTGAGATGTTTTCCATACGATCAATGACGCCCTGAAAATTTGGAAAGATATAGAAAGTGCCTTCAGATGCATGACATTCTACGCCTTCAATCTTATTCACTTGTTCATGCACATAATCATGACGCTCTTTGAAAATTGTATTACTTGTACTGATATATGATTGATCACCTTCCAGTGCTGCCTGTGCTGCCACCTGAGCAATCGATGTTGGATTCGATGTGCTTTGTGATTGAATCTTCTTCATTGCGTTGATTAAGGAGACAGGACCACCGACATAACCAATGCGCCATCCGGTCATGGAATAAGCCTTGGATACGCCATTTAATACTACAGTACGCTCATAAAGCTCAGGGCAAACATTCACGATATTTTTAAAAGATTCCTGACCCCATAAGATATGTTCATAAATATCATCGGTGGCAATAATAATGTCTGGATGATTCATCAATATCTTGCCGAGTGCAGCAAGTTCATCCGATGTATAGCAAACACCTGTCGGGTTGGATGGACTATTGAGAATGAGTAGCCTTGTCTTATTGGTGATCGCCGCCTGCAATTGTTCAGGCGTGATCTTCAAATTACCTTCTGCATTGGTCTTGATAATAACCGTTTCCGCACCAGCGAGTTTGGGCATATCTGGATAGGAGACCCAATAGGGTGCAGGGATAATGACTTCATCACCCGGGTTCAACAGGGCCTGCATCAGGTTATATAGGCTATGTTTACAGCCACAGGAGACAAGAATTTGGTCGGCAGTGTATTCCAGATGATTCTCTTTTTTGAATTTCTGGACAATGGCCTGGATCAGGCTTGCAGTACCGCCTACGGCCGTGTATTTGGTAAAGCCCTCACCAAGCGCCTTGATAGCGGCATCTTTGATATGTTCAGGGGTGTCGAAATCCGGTTCACCGGCACCAAGCCCAATAATATCCCGACCTTCAGCTCTTAATTGACCTGCTTTCGCAGAGACAGCAAGTGTCGGTGAAGGTTTGATACTGTTAGCGCGCTGGGAAGGCTTTATGTCCAATTCTGTTTCCTCAAATTCTGTTGGTAATCAAAAGGCGTGTAATATACTGGAAAGATTGCTTTCGACAAATAGTTTATGCACAAAGATTTTAAGTTAATTTCAAACTACCAGCCAGCCGGGGATCAGCCTACGGCGATACAAGGTCTGTTGCAGGGTCTGAAGGATGGTCTTGCCCATCAAGTTCTCCTTGGTGTTACCGGTTCTGGTAAGACATATTCCATTGCCAATGTTATCGAAAAGGTGCAGCGGCCGACACTAATACTTGCACATAACAAGACACTTGCCGCCCAGCTTTATGGAGAAATGAAAGAGTTTTTTCCCGGGAATGCGGTTGAATACTTTGTTTCCTATTATGACTATTATCAGCCTGAGGCCTATGTTCCTGCAAGTGATACCTATATTGAAAAAGATGCCTCTATCAATGAACACATAGAACAAATGCGCTTGTCCGCGACCAAGGCACTGCTCGAACGGCCAGATACAATCATTGTTGCAACAGTTTCCGCTATTTATGGTCTGGGAGATCCAAAAACTTATCTGAGTATGGTCATGCATCTGGATGTAGGAGATCAACTCGACCAGCGTCATTTATTACGGCGTTTGGCTGAAATTCAATACAAGCGAAATGATGTCGAGTTACAACGAGGTACTTATCGTGTTCATGGTGATGTGATTGATATTTTTCCGGCAGAATCTGAGCGCAATGCAATCCGGGTAGAATTATTCGATGATGAAATTGAAACCCTGGCCTGGTTTGACCCTCTGACGGGTGAGGTTCTTAATAAAATTCCAAGGATCACCATCCACCCTAAATCACATTACGTGACGCAGAGACAGGTACTGCTGGAAGCGGTTGAGGAGATCAAACTAGAACTCAAGCAGCGTTTGAGTCAACTTAATGAACTCAATAAACTGGTCGAGGCACAACGCCTTGAGCAACGTACTCGATTCGACATAGAGATGATCCTGGAGATCGGTTATTGCTCTGGAATAGAAAATTACTCGCGTTATTTGTCCGGGCGAGCACCGGGTGAACCACCTCCCACCCTGTTTGATTATTTACCTGCGAAAGCGCTGCTCGTGATTGATGAAAGCCATGTTACTGTGCCTCAACTCGGTGGTATGTACAGAGGCGATCGATCAAGAAAGGAAAATCTTGTGGAATATGGGTTTCGTCTGCCTTCCGCGCTGGATAATCGGCCATTGCGGTTTGATGAGTTTGAAAAACTTGCACCACAAACGATTTATACCTCTGCGACACCAGGCAAATATGAGTTGGGCTATTCTGACAATACTGTTGAACAACTGGTCAGGCCCACGGGTTTACTGGATCCTGTCGTAGAAGTCCGTCCTGTTGAGACACAGGTTGATGATTTACTTTCAGAGATTAATCTCAGGGCCAGTCTCAATGAGCGTGTGCTGGTGACAACATTGACCAAACGAATGGCAGAAGATCTCACAGACTATTATAAAGAACACGATGTCAGAGTCCGTTTTCTGCATTCAGACATTGATACGATTGAAAGAGTCGAGATAATACGGGATTTACGCTTGGGTGAGTTTGATGTGCTGGTCGGAATTAATTTGCTTAGAGAAGGCCTGGATATTCCTGAGGTGTCACTGGTTGCCATTCTAGATGCCGATAAAGAAGGTTTCCTGCGTTCCGAAATTAGCCTTGTTCAAACCATCGGTCGTGCTGCAAGGCATATTAATGGCAAGGGTATCCTTTATGCCGCCAAGATAACTGGCTCTATGCAACGCGCGATGGATGAAACTGCCCGCCGCCGTGCCAAGCAAGAGCAATTTAATCAGAACAATAACATTACGCCTGTGGGTATCCTAAAATCAGTGACTGACATCATGGTCGGTGCCCGTAGCGAACGGTCGAGAACCCGGCAATACTTCGATAAAGTTGCGGAGCAGGCGGGAGATTATTCAATCCTCACACCCGAGCTTGTAGCGAAGAAAATTAAACAACTGGAAGAACAAATGTATCATCATGCAAGGGATCTTGAATTTGAAGAAGCAGCCAGGATCAGTGACGAGATTAAGCGTCTGAGAGATCATGGGCTTGGTTTGTCGAGGCTTAAAACCGGCTGATTTAATTTTTACTGATCCAGACGAAATCTCTTGTCTTAAGCTGGGTAAATTTTGTATCCTATGCTGTCTCTTGAGAAGGTAGTATTTTAAGAGGATTAAATGATTTCAGGCGCGTAGCTCAGCTGGTTAGAGCACCACCTTGACATGGTGGGGGTCGTTGGTTCGAGTCCAATCGCGCCTACCAATAACCTTTCCAGGTATCATGGGTTATAAACCTCCAGGTTGGTAATTCAGCCTGAAAAACGCTCCGTTTTCCAGGGACAGATTAAGGGAACCTCTGATTAAATCAAAAAATTAAAAGCTCCGTCATTTAAAACAATTGTATACTGGACCTCGGTACCCCCTTGCAGGGTGTGTTGGTATTCACCAGCATGACTAAAGAAGGGACTTATATAGAGGTTCCTGAGTTAAGTTGTCAATACCGTTTGTGCAGGTTTGATATTGCTTTCATCAAGCTGATGTGACTTAATCTTAGTATTCCCTCTGCGCAAAATAACCCTGGGAGAACAATGATGGGCGACATAGAGAAAGACAAATCGATACCGCAAGAAAAAGACTCAAAACCTGGGACAGGAGAGCAAAAACGGAAACCGATGAATGACAAATTACGCAAAAAATTGGAAAAGCTCAAAAAGGACGATCCGAATATTTACCCTGTCTTCTAACAACACGACAGCAATTGTTACTATTGCCTTTGCAGGTTGATGGCAAATGAAGAAAAACCTCAATTAATCAGCCCCTCTTCAGGATATTGTTCTAATGGAAAATCAGCACGCATCCCCTATTTTCATTCACTCGCTATTTCGTGCCGGTAGCACTTATCTATTTAATGTCTTTCGCCGATCGGATTCAGGTTATTGGTGTTATCAGGAACCGCTTAACGAGAGGCTAATCAATAAAGCGAGCAAGCCGGGTGGATTGCTGGTAGGTGTTGAGGGAGCAGATAAAATACTCCGACACCCTAAATTAGAAAAACCCCATAGTTTTGAGTTTCATGTGGTTGCAGATGAGGTTGTACGATATTTTCATGAGGAGTTTTCTTACGATCAATATTTCGCCAGGGGAAAAGACGATTTCACCGATGTTACGGCTTATTTCACTGCATTGCGAAATGGTGCACAGGGACGAGCTGTTTTTCAATGTTGTCGTACGGCTGGACGAGTTTTAGGCTTAAAGACTGAATTTGCAGGAGTCCATATTTTTTTATGGAGAAATCCTTGGGATCAATGGTGGTCTTACAAAAGAGATCATTATTTTGATTCACGTAATCTATTTATATCTGGC
>JAKZTI010000111.1:0-10323 GCA_047517145.1 Gammaproteobacteria bacterium | reverse complement strand
GTCCAGGGATGCGCCCATACGACGTAACTGTCGGGTGATAGTGTTGCCGGATTCTTCTTTCCATTGCCAGACGCGGTCAATGAATTTTTCGCGACCGTAATCGTGGCGAGTTTTACCTTCATCGTTTATCAGGCGTTCTACTACCATCTGGGTGGCGATGCCAGCATGGTCAGTGCCTGCTTGCCAGAGGGCATTATCACCTTTCATGCGGTAGTAGCGGGTCATCGCATCCATGATGGTGTCCTGAAAAGCATGTCCCATATGTAAACGACCGGTGATGTTGGGTGGTGGCAGCATGACGCAGAAATTTTCACGATCCTTATCATCGCGTGAATCGTCAGGGTGTTTATCCGTATTGAAATAACCGTTTTCTTCCCAGAACTGGTACCACCTGGTTTCTATAGATTGTGGGCTGTAGGTTTTTTCCATTTTTATCTAGTTCTGGTCTGTCTTTTTATGTGGTTGCCGTCATCGTTAAGGACGCGCCATGAAGGTCGGGCATTATGCCGTGTTTAGTAGAGAAATAAAGGTGTTGCGCTATGTTTTCAATCAATTTAATGACGAAAGTTACCGCCAGAATGTCTTATTTAGAAGGGTCGTCTGGGGAATTTGTTTCGGAAGGAGCTGACCCCATTTGCGCCGCCTCTTTTTTTAATTCCTGTTTTAGCTCATCGATGATGCTGTCTTTGATGGTGTCCTTAAGTAGATCCACAAGAGAATCAAGTTCACTCGACAGTTTTCGGTCGACTGTATCTACCAGCTCATTCAGTTTTTCAAAGGGGATATCTTCAATATTATTAATTGTGGTGGCTGCTGCTGTAGATGATTCTTCCTGAGCATATTTTTTTGCTTCGTCAGAATCGACAATGTCATTGAGCACGGGTATTTCGCCATAAAGTTTTGGAGGCATTTTTGTTTCTGCAATCAGATCCTCCAGTTCATCGATGGACTCGGCAATATCGGCTTCGGTGATGCCCTTGTCATCCTGTTTATCATTAGCCATTGTTAGATTCTATCTTGTGATTGTTTAATTCATGTCCCTGATCACGATATTCTGCATAGCGCTTGCGGGCTTGTTGCCGTTCGCTTTCACTACCGGCAACAATCTCCAGTATCCTTTCTAATTTATTTGTGTCTTGTGGCATTTGATCAGTCAGGTTGAGCATGATGGTAGTGTGATCCGGTATTTGACCATTCCTCTGATTATCATCACCGATAACAATAGGTGAATTTTCAGTATTATTATTTGCAGCAAGGCAATGAGGCAGAAAACTGATGTCTTTAAATGTCCATAGCAGATCATCAAAGGTTGCTGCCTCAGATTCAGAACGCGTATTTACAAAAATATTATTTCCCTGTTTCCAGGCCTTCTGGATCAGGGCGCAGGCAAAGTACTTTTGATTTCCATTTTCCGGGAGTATATAAAAATCTACCTGGGCCATTTCACTAAACCCTATTCACAGCGATCAATCAAATATTGAACCAGCATCGGAACAGGTCGACCCGTGGCACCTTTATTTTTCCCGGTTAGCCAGGCCGTGCCAGCGATATCGAGATGCGCCCATTTGAATTTTTTAGTGAATCGTGACAGGAAACAGGCGGCGGTAATGGTGCCAGCTTCGCGCCCCCCGATATTTGCCATATCCGCAAATGGGCTATCGATTTGATGTTGGTACTCATCCCAGAGGGGTAGTTGCCAGGCACGGTCTCCGGTATATTCTCCGGCATCAAGAATATCTTTGACCAGAGCATCATGATTACTCAATAAGCCTGCAGCATGTTTTCCCAGGGCAATGATACAGGCGCCGGTGAGTGTCGCGATATCTATCACGGTCGCAGGATTAAATTTTTCACTATAAGTCAGTGCATCACACAGGATTAAACGACCTTCGGCATCTGTATTCAAGACTTCTATCGTTTGTCCGGACATACTGGTGTAAATATCACCCGGTCTGGTTGCCTCACCACCTGGCATGTTTTCTACTGTAGGCACAACTCCGACGACATTGATGGGGAGTCTCATTTCAGAAACCGCTTTAATTGCACCAAATACACTGGCCGCCCCACACATATCAAATTTCATCTCATCCATTGCGGCGGAGGGTTTGATTGAGATACCTCCAGTGTCAAAGGTGACACCTTTGCCGATTAATACAAAAGGTTTTTCATCTTTCTTACCACCCTTATATTCCATACTAATAAGCTTTGCGGGTTGGCGACTACCCTGAGAGACAGACAACAACGAACCCATGCCCAGTTTTTCCATAGCAGCTTCACTGAGCACGGTTACCTTGACTGATTTTTGTGATTTACCGAGTTTTTTTGCCTGATCTGCCAGGTAAGAAGGTGTGCAGATATTGGGAGGCAAATTGGCAAGATCGCGTGCGAGTGTAACGCCGTTGCTAATGGCAATTCCATCTTTAATTGCACGTTCGCCAGCTGCCATATCTTTGCGATCAGAAACAGTCAGTACAAGCTTTTTGAGCTTATTCTTCGACCGCTTGTTTTTTTTACTTTTCAGTTGCCTGAATTCGTATACAACACTTTGACTTATTTCAACAAATTGTCTTAATTTCCAGTAATCATCTCTATTTTTGACATTTAACCCCGAGAGATAGGAAACTGCTTCTGTAGCACCAGTCAGCTTCAATTTATTAATCGCATTGGCGATGATTCGACGATAACGGCTTCCGTCCAGTTCCTTTTCTTTGCCACAACCCACCAGCAAGAGCCTGCCTGATGATGTTCCTGGGACATTATGCAATAAAAGCGACTGACCGATCTTTCCATTCATATCTCCACTCTTGAGAATATTTGAAAGATATTTTTTACTCGCCGCATCAATGGCTGTGGCTGCTGTTGAAAGACGATGTGATTCAAAGACACCAACGACAACACAGGCTGAACGTTGTTTTTCCGGGTTACCGCTTTTGATTGTGAAATTCATAATTTCCTGTTTTTGCCAGTTTGATTGATTAAATGCTAGCTGATTCAGTATGGTAATATTGACTGAATTGGCCAGCTTTCCTGGTTACCAGTTTATTCATTTATGCCAATGGACGCAAAAACGCTTAGCACGCTTATGGGACATGCACATTGATCATCAGGAAGTATATCCATCGAGAAATCTTGCAGCGGTTTTTATGGGTAGCTGGGCTGTTATTTTTGATTTATTCGAGCGAGAAATTTGTTGATTATCTGGCTGAGGCCGCTGCTGGCAAGATCTCCAGTTCCCTTGTCTTCCAGTTGCTCTGGTTTAAACTGGTTTCAGTCTTACCAAAATTACTTCCGGTCACCATCTTTCTTGCTGTGATTCTGACCTATTCCCGGTTGGTCAGTGATAATGAAATGGCGATTCTGTCCGCTTCCGGGATGAGCAGGCTGGAACAATTAAAAATAGTTTCTTACCTGATTGTACCTGTGTGTGTTTTTGTTGCGGGCATATCGTTCTTGGTTGCGCCATGGGCAGAAGTAAGATTGGAAGAGTTAAAAACTCAGGCCAGGCAAGAAGCCGATATCACCGGGATTGCTGCTGGCCAGTTCAAGGAATTCAGTAAGGGTGATCGGGTTGTCTATGTCGAGTCACTCTCTGATGACAAGACAACCATGGAAAATATTTTTCTGCAGATAAGACAACATGGAAAGCTTGGTGTTTTAACTTCGGACAGAGCCATCTTTGAACTGGATGAAGAATCTGGAAATCGGTATATCAAGTTTGAAGATGGGCGTCGCTATGTCGGACAACCTGGCGGGCTTGATTACAGAATCACAGAGTATAAGACGTATGCAATATTAGTAGAGGCTAACGAGGCAGTATTAAAGGCCGCCAACAGGGTGGAGGCTATCCCTACATCCATTTTGTTATTTTCAAATGTTGCCAGCCACAAGGCAGAATTACAGTGGAGAGCTTCATCAATTTTATCATGTATATTACTGTCATTGCTTGCAGTATTACTCAGCCAATTACCTATAGGCGAAAAACGCTATGTACTGATATTTATTTCAATGCTGATTTATTTTATTTATAGCAATCTTCTGGGGGTCTCTAGATCATTATTAAAACACGACGAGATTCCTTCAATCATTGGTTTATGGTGGGTTCATGCTTTATTAATCACTGCCATGCTGGTGCTTTATTATTTGCCGCAAATCAAACGTCGACTAAAGCAGAACAATGATCTGCAAGTATTACAGGCCAGCGAATGAAAATACTCGATCGTTATATTGCACTGACCTTGATTAAAGTAACTTTGCTGGTGTTGTTTTCTCTGGTACTTCTGTTTTCCTTTTTTGCGTTGGTTGATCAACTGGATTCAACGGGGCGGGGGAATTATGGTGTCTGGCAGGCTATCACTTATGTGTTTCTTACCACACCAAGATTAACCTTCGAATTATTTCCCATTGCTGCTGTAATAGGCAGCATGACGACACTCGGCATGTTCGCCAAAAACAGCGAGCTGGCAGTGATTAGAACATCCGGTATTTCACAACTAAGATTTGCCTGGGCCTTATGTAAAGGTGCTGCAGTTCTTATTTGTGTCTCCCTGTTCGTAGGCGAGATTGTTTCTCCCTATACCGAGGAAACCGCCCAGCACATGCGTACTGTGGCACTGTCAGAACAGATCACCCTGAAAACAAAATATGGGTTCTGGTCCAGAGACGGTCTGAGTTTTATTAATATCCGCAAGATTTTGCCAGGTAACAGGGTTGAGGATATTTATATCTATGAATTTGATGGAGACGATAGATTGCGGACAAGCACGTTTGCCAAACGAGCTGAATACAAGGATGAACATTGGGTGCTTGAAGATATCAGACAGACAGAAATTACCGATCACGGTGTCAAAGTTAATCAAATGAACCAGGCGACATGGGAGGCATTATTAAATCCGGATGTAATAAATTTGATTATTATTAAACCTCGGTTTCTGTCATTCATTGGGCTCTATGATTACATCAGTTATTTGAAGATCAACGGCCAGAACAGCGTGATTTATGAGCAGGCGCTTTGGTCAAAAATAATTAATCCATTAGCAATTTTGGTGATGGTACTGATAGCAATTCCAATGGTGAGATGTTATTCAAGGATGACCGCGATTGGCCAACGTGTTTCTTTGGGGTGCCTGGTTGGAATTGTCTTTCACATCATTAACCAGATGACAGGTCAAATTGGGATCGTCTATAACTTGAACCCTGCCTTAAGTGTGACCCTCCCAACCTTGCTCATGTTGGGTGCTATTATCTGGCTTTTACGCAGACCAACGTGAGAGCACCTCTGTTAGTTGTACTAAAGCATAAGATTCACTGAAGCTCATCTAATATTTTTCCTTCAAGCAGCACTTATGTACAGGATGTACTGTATGCCGGTTTTGCAGGAGCAAAAACCGGCCACGGAAAGATTCAAACTACCAGAGGTACTCTAGTACAAGTCGGTTAATTATTATCACTGATTAATCGTGTGTTGGAGTATCGGTCGTGGAAGGTGAGTTTTTCTTTGTCAAAAATGACCCATACGAAGCCAAGTCCGAAACAGACAAGTGAAAGCAGAGCCAGACAAAAACGGGCAGTCGCATTTCTCCAACTCATTTGATCCATTTCCCGATTTATTAATTTGATATGCCAGGCACGCATGCCCAATGTGCGACCACCATTTAGCCAATGCCAAACGAAATATAAATAAGAGATAAAAAACAGTAAAATATTGAAGATAAGATTATTGCTGGCTATTGCCTCACCATTGGTAAAAACGACCAATATCAGTGTTGCCAGGAAAAATATAGAAAACAGGCACAAACCATCGTAGAACATTGCTGCCAGACGATTTAGCATGCTACATGTCTCATCAAAGCTGTCTGATTTATCTGGCATTTGGAACAAATAAGGGATATTGGGTGACTAAAGGCCTGTGAATGGTAATTTTTTGTGTGCTTTTCTAAATAATTTGTCTAGTATGGGTCTGTCATCTCAAGAAGATCCAGGTCAGTTGTCAGCAGTATGTAATAGGGGATATTACATGATTGAACGCAACGTAATCGAAGAAAGATCCATCATCCAGAAATCAGTAGCCCAGAATTCATTAGTTCTTAGCCCAATAATATGTGGATTGTTGTTGCTATCGTTTTTGGCGATACCCAGCATTGCCTGGTCGGATAAGGTCAGTTTCGAACCACCAGGTAAATTGGTCGAGGTCAACGGCCGTAATATGCACATCAACTGCGTCGGCAACAAAAGCCCTACCATTATTCTGGATTCAGGTACTGGGGGCTTTTCCCTGGAATGGAAAGATATTCAACATTCACTGTCTCAATATGTACGTGTCTGTGCCTATGATCGTGCGGGTTATGGCTGGAGTGATATGGGCCCCTTGCCTCGAACAACAAAAAGGATTGCACATGAGTTACACACCTTATTACAAAATGCAGGTATCCATGGCCCCTTTATTATTGTTGGACATTCTTTTGGCGGATATACAGCACAGTACTTCGCCAGGTATTTTGATGATGAAATCGCTGGTCTTGTACTTGTTGACTCATCCCATGATGAACAGGTTTATCGCCTTCCCGAAAACGGCAAAGATGTAGTCAGGCGTTCGCTGCACCAGGACAGAAGTAACATGGTGACGAGATCTGAATTGCATGAACATTATCCAAGAGAAGAGGCTGCAGTTGCACAACAATTAATGCAGCGCTGGTCAACGTTGCTGACATGGCGCGAGGAGATGGCGAATTATGCACTGAGTGCAAGAGAACTCAGGGATTTACACCATGGGACGGTACTGGAAATTCCTATCGTTGTCTTAACACGTGGCAAGCGCGTTTGGCCAGACACACCCTACGGTGATGCTATGGAAGCGGCCTGGACGGAGTTACAGGATGAACTCTGCGATCTTAGTGATCATTCAACGCACATCATTGCTGAAAATAGTGGGCATGTTATCCATCTGGATGAACCCGATCTGGTGCTAGATGCCATACATGATGTCCTTAGTTCTGTTGAGAAGGAACTTGACGAGCAAGGCGGTTAATCTTTCAATCTTATGATCGGGTGCTGATTGGTGCTCCCTAGGGGACTTGAACCCCTGTTTCCGGCGTGAGAGGCCAGCGTCCTGGGCCACTAGACGAAGGGAGCGAGTGACCTGATAAGCAATTTATAGAGTGCAATATTATCAGTTATCAGTGTTAATATACGGCCCACACGCGATTAGTCCGAACAAACTATTCAAGATTAAATAAAAATCATCACTTAGCCTCAAGAGCAAATCGTTATTAAATTCCCATATATGGATTCACCCAAGCCAACTGCAGTCGTCACAAACATCGTTCGCAAACCACAGATCATTCCACGTTCAGAACATGGCGTGTCCCGCTCAGAGATCAGTGAGAATGCATTAAAAGTTTTGTATCGCCTGAGAAATGCGGGCTATCACGCTTATCTGGTCGGCGGCGGTGTCAGGGATATTTTGTTAGGGCTCAAGCCTAAAGATTTTGATGTTGCGACTGATGCTCATCCTGAGCAGGTCAGGGAATTATTCAGGAACTGTAGATTGATTGGGCGGAGGTTCAGGCTTGCGCATGTGCATTTCGGCCGGGAAATTATTGAGGTATCCACATTTCGTGCATCACATATTGATGCCGTTGATGGTGAAGGTCATGAAGAGGATGGCAGAATCATTCGCGACAATGTCTATGGCAAACTTGATGACGATGTCTGGCGACGTGATTTTACCGTTAACGCGCTTTACTACAACATAGAAGACTATTCGATTGTCGATTATGTCGGTGGTCTTGAGGATATTAAGAAAAGGCAATTAAGATTAATTGGCATTCCTGAAGACCGATATCAGGAAGATCCGGTAAGGATGCTAAGGGCGATAAGATTTGCCATCAAACTTGATTTTTCCATTCACCCTGTTTCTGAGCAGCCGATTCGTAAGTTAGCCCCTCTGCTTGAAGAAATTCCCGAAGCACGTTTGTTTGAGGAATTCCTGAAATTATTTATGAGTGGGCAATCTGAAAAGGCCTATCAACAACTGCGCGAATATGGTTTATTCGCCAAGCTATTTCCGCAAACAGAAGTATTTCTCAATCGTGGTGATGAATTTATACACAAATTACTCACATCTGCTTTTAGAAATACAGACACGCGACTGGCAGAGGACAAACCAGTCACACCTGCATTCCTGTTAGCAGCTCTGTTGTGGGTTCCCGTCAGAGATCTGGCGAATAATCACGAAGCAAATGGTTTGTCAGAGATGGATGCCATTCACCTGGCCAGTGATGCAGTTATTTCACATCAGATAAGCAGTACTTCAATGCCGCGACGCTTTACTCATATGGCGCGGGATATGTGGGCGCTTCAAGTCCGGTTAAAAAGTATTCGTGGCAAGCGTCCGTTAAAGTTACTTGCACATCAACGTTTTCGTGCCGCCTACGATTTTCTATTATTACGCGCTGAGGCCGGCGAAGATATACAGGAACTTGCAAGTTGGTGGACAGCGTTTCAGGAAGAACATATGGATATACAATTAAATGCCAAAAAAGAACATCAGAATAAACGTTTCAGACACAGGCCAAGGCGTTTTAGGTAATATAATAAGAACAATACACCAGAGTTTTACAAAGATGATTAAAGCATATATCGGCCTGGGTAGTAATCTCGACGATCCGCAATCACAATTAAAGAAAGCAATCATTGCAATGGAAATGGTGCCCTCAACTTCTGTGGTAAAAACGTCGTCTTTTTACCGGAGCAAACCTGTTGGTCCTCAGGATCAACCTGACTATATCAATGCTGTCGTTGAGCTTGATACAGAATTATCTGCACCAGTTCTGCTGGATTATCTACAGGCTATTGAAAATGAGCAGGGGCGTGAGAGAAAGATAAAGTGGGGGGCGAGGACTCTGGATCTGGATATTCTGTTATTTGGTGATGAAATCATTAACGATGATCGTCTGCAAATTCCTCATGTCGAAATGCAAAATCGTGGATTTGTGCTGTTGCCGCTGAATGAAATTCTTCCTGATTGTATGATCCCGGGCGTGGGTTCTGTCAGCAGTTTATTGCAGCAAGATAATGCCGATGATCTGGTAAAATTGACTTAACCCGAATATTTCACAGGAACGCCAGGAAATGAACGGACAACGTCATCCCGATTATATTGTTGTTGAAGGCCCGATTGGTGTTGGGAAAACATCATTGGCCAAGCGTCTGGCGGCAACTTTTAAAACAGATCTGATGCTTGAATTGCCCGCGGAGAATCCGTTTCTTGAACGTTTCTACGAAGATCCAGAAACCGTAGCATTACCGACACAGCTTTATTTTCTATTTCAGCGCGCTAGGCAACTTGAAATGTTCCGCCAGGCAGATTTGTTTAAACCGGTTCAAATTGCAGATTTTCTGATCGATAAAGACAGGTTGTTTGCCGAGGTCACGTTAAGCAAAGATGAATTTGATCTGTATCAGCAGGTTTACAATCGAACAGCACTGGAGGCACCGATCCCTGATCTGGTGATTTATTTGCAGGCACCGCTTCAGGTTTTGCTGGATAGAATATTTGATCGGGGTATTCATTACGAGAGACATATCGATGAGGAATATCTGACTAAAATTACCAATGCCTATATTGATTTTTTCTATTACTACAACAAGTCACCTTTGCTTATCGTCAACACGGCCGATTTTGATCTGGTCAACAATGCAGATAATTATGCCATGTTGCTGGAACAGATCTGTTATCTAAAAACAGGTAAACATTATTTCAATCCAAAGGAAGTCGCGTGATAAAAATAAACACAGCGCGACTGGATGAAATGAAAATTGCTGGAGAAAAAATCGTTTCTTTAACGGCTTATGATGCAAGTTTTGCGATTGTCCTTGATGAAGCAGGTGTTGAAGTTATTCTGGTTGGTGATTCCCTGGGCATGGTTTTGCATGGTGAAGACAGTACCCTGAATGTCACCATGGAAGATATGATTTATCACACCAGGCAGGTTGTCAGAGGTTCAAAGCGCGCCATGATTATTGGTGACATGCCGAATAAAAGTTATCTGAATCCTGAACAGGCCCTGACTAATGCCAGACGCTTGATTGAAGAAGGTGGAGCAGATGTTATCAAACTGGAGAGAGGGGATAGCAGTATCTGCGAGATGATACGACATATTGTTTCCCATGATATTCCTGTGTGTGCCCATCTGGGTTTAACCCCGCAATCCATAGAAGAGCTGGGCGGTTATAAAGTCCAGGGCAGGGATCCTGCTACGGCAAAAAAAATAAAACTAGACGCGCTGGCAGTACAGGAAGCGGGTGCCGCAATACTGGTCCTCG
>JAKZTI010000110.1:0-4732 GCA_047517145.1 Gammaproteobacteria bacterium | reverse complement strand
ATTGCGTTTACCGTCTTGTGCACTAATTTACTAAATGTCGGATATTTCATTTTCAAGCCTCCTTTTGCAATTAAGTTAAATTAAAGACTAGACACTAAATTCAAATATTTAAACTATAATAATAAGTGTCTAGCTTACTTATCCTGAAAGTATAAAGTTTTGATACTTTTACGTTTCCGGGGTCAATAGATTTGCTCTTTGGAGGGACTAACCATGGAGACTAAACTGGTTGTTGATATGTTGAAGAGGGCACTTAAGTTTCATAGGGTTACCTACGCCGATATCGC
The DNA here is from genome assembly GCA_047517145.1 of Gammaproteobacteria bacterium. Classification (GTDB taxonomy): domain Bacteria; phylum Pseudomonadota; class Gammaproteobacteria; order Eutrophobiales; family Eutrophobiaceae; genus SMWN01. Next base: position 4,445 of record JAKZTI010000110.1, on the reverse strand, counting down.
AGATGAACTAAACCTTAGTGAAGCCAGCGTGAAAAGAATGTTCGCAAAACAACACTTCACAATTGAGCGATTGGAAGCTATTTGCTCTATGGTCAATCTGAATTTTACCGATCTGATCAGATTGGTCGATGAAGATCAGCAGAGAATAAGCAACCTGACCCCGGAACAGGAAGAAGAACTGGTGTCAGATTTGAAATTTTTGTTGGTAGCTATATGTGCCCAAAGTAACTGGACATTTGAAGAAATCATCAGCTATTACAAAATTAGCGAGCCAGAATGTATCAAATATCTAACTCGTCTCGACAAGCTCGGATTAATACAATTATTACCAAATAACAGAATACGCCATATGGTATCAAAAGATTTCAGGTGGTTGTCACGTGGGCCAATAGAAAAGTTTTTTGAAAAAGTAGCACAGAGCAAATTTCTGGATTCACATTTTACACACCCTGGCGAAATCAGACTGTTTATGAATGGCATGTTATCAAGAGGTTCGGTAGATACTTTACGAAGTAAAGTTGAAATGCTCGCAAGAGAATTTACATCATTTCAATATGATGATGCGAGGCTTCCGGCAGATTCACGGATCAATGCTGGTTTAATGATTGCAATAAGACCCTGGGAGTTACCTGTATTTTCAAAGCTTAAACGGCGACACGCAGATGCTTAAGAAAACAGGTAAAAGAGGCTACAGATGCGTGCTGGCAAAATCTGCCAGTCTCGATCGTTCCCCTCGAGTCAACGTAATGTGCCCACTATAGTTCCAGTTCTTAATTTTATCGATGACATAAGTTAAACCAGAAGTGGTTTCAGTAATATAAGGCGTATCTATTTGCCCAACATTGCCCAAACAGATCATCTTGCTGCCAGGACCGACGCGTGTGATCAGAGTTTTCATTTGCTTGGAAGTCAGGTTCTGTGCTTCATCGACAATAATGTATCTATTTTGAAAAGTTCGACCGCGCATGAAATTAAGTGAGCGTAATTTAATTCGTTTGCTTAATAATGTTTCTGTGACTGCACGACCCCATTCATTACTGTCTTCTGATTCTGTCAGTACTTCCAGGTTATCAAGCAACGCTCCCATCCACGGTGCCATTTTTTCTTCTTCTGTGCCGGGCAGGAAACCAATGTCCTCACCCACAGGGATGGTGACACGCGTAATGATTATTTCACGAAACAGTTTCAATTCCATGACTTGTTCAAGTCCTGCGGCAAGCGCCAGTAGTGTCTTGCCGGTGCCGGCGACGCCCAACAAAGTGACCAGATCAACTTCCTGGTTCATCATCATGTTGAGTGCAAAATTCTGTTCGCGATTGCGTGCATGAATACCCCACACAGATTTATGTCCATCACGATAATTCGTCGCCAGTGATAGTGTTGTTTTGTCGTCTTCTACATCGGTGATCATGGCTTCGAAGTCATCACCAGTTTCACTATATAAACATTGGTAGGGGTAACAATCTTCTTCAAGCGGAGTGCCATTGATTTTGTAATAGGTATTTTTCCCATCTTGCCATGAGTCCAGATTTTGTGAATGGCATTCCCAGAAATCATCAGGTAATTTGTTGATCCCGGTGTACAACAGATCGACATCATCCAGCACCTTGTCATTGTAATAGTCTTCGGTATGAACACCGACAACATGCGCCTTGATACGCAGATTAATATCCTTGGAAACCAGAGTGACTACCTTATCAGAATACTTTTCCTGCAGGGCGAGGGCAGTTCCAAGAATAGTGTTATCCGCGTTATTGCCGGGAAGATTTGCAGGTAAGCGCGTTTCCAGTGTGCTGGTTTGTAAAAACAGCTTGCCATGTGGGTTTGGATTGCCGTTGTTGAATGATAATGGAGACAGGGGCAGGCCTTTTTCTATGGTGTCTGAGTCTGCTCCCGTAATGAGTTCATCAAGAAAGCGACTGACCTGTCTAACATTACGGGCAACTTCTGACATGCCTTTTTTTGCGGCATCAAGTTCTTCCAGAACCATCATGGGGATAAACAGATCGTGTTCCTGAAATCGGAAAATTGCGCCTGGATCATGCATTAGGACATTTGTATCTAGTACAAATAGACGGTCACGTGTTTCTTCTGTCATAAGTTATTTATTTTTATCTTTTTTTATTTCTTCGAGGACCTCTTCGACATGTCCCTTTACTTTTACCTTGCGCCATTCATGTATCAGAATACCTTCTTCATCTATCAGAAAGGTGCTGCGCTCAATCCCCATATGCTTTTTGCCATACATATTTTTTTCCTTAATTACATCAAACTGTGTACAGAGTTTTTCATCAGGATCCGACAGGAGATCGAAAGTGAAGGACTGTTTGTTTCGAAAATTATCGTGTGATTTCACACTGTCACGAGAGACGCCAAGGACGATGGTGTTTCGTGCACTGAATTTTCTTTTGTTATCGCGAAAATCCTGACCTTCCAGAGTACAACCTGGTGTACTGTCTTTAGGATAGAAATATAAAACAATTTTTTTACCCTTGAAATCGGATAACTGGAGATTTTGATCGCCGGTTGCGGCTAATTTTATGTCTGTAACTTTTTTACCAATTTTTACTTTTGCCATATTAATGCTGTGCCAATTTTAATTATTGTTATTATTTAATGTTGTTGAGATTATTTTACCGGTTCCATTATCGCATCAAGATTCAGCCGATCACAGAAATCATTAAAATCATTGCGAATTGCCGAGATTGATATATTAACAGGGATATTAATTGTGGCATTCAATGAAAACATCGGCGTGCCACTATGTGTCGCCTGATAGGTATTAGTGAACATGTCCTGAATACTAATATCATTATTTACCAGAAAATCAGTGATGTCATGGACAACACCTATGCGATCCATGGATACGATTTCGATAGCATAAGGTAGACCTTGAGCAGGTTTGTCAGGAGGACTTGTTCTGCGGAACTGGAATTCCACATTTAGTTTCTTTTTCAGCGATGGCAGCATGTGCTCCAGTTTGGCCACAGCACTCCAGCTACCGCTGAGCATCATAGACAGGGAAATCTCTTTCCCAAGGGCAATGACACGGCTGTCGACGATATTACAGCCACATTCCTTGATTGCTTTTGAGCATTTTTCAATAATTTGGGGGTGATTTTCCCCCAGTGCGGTTAGTACAATGTAATTCTGCATTTATCCAATGATTTTTAATGGCAATTTAGTTTAAACGGCAATTGCTTCTAATGGATTACAGGTTCATTGTCCTGTTTTGTCACTACGTCTGCAAGGCATATATACCCAAGTTTTCGGAAAAATTCCCGGGAACGGAAAATTCGATTGTTTGTCGGATTTATTGTCATCGTCCAGCTGTAGTATACTGTGCCGCTTTTCCGCCGAGCGTATATTTAAGTGTCCTGGATATATGTACGGACAAAATGGAAGAACTGGTATTTTAGCGATATTTCAAGCAGAGAGATAAAGGGTTTAAATATGTTTCAAGGTAGTATGGTTGCTGTAGCCACCCCCATGCAGAAAGGCAATGCGCCGGAGACACCACTGGACAATGAAAGTCTGGCTGGACTGGTTGAATTCCATATAGAGAATAAAACTGATGCGATTGTAGCTGTGGGTACCACAGGCGAATCGGCGACCTTGAACAATGAGGAGCACTGTGAAGTGATTCGTCAGGTAGTGGAGTTTGTTAATGGAAGAGTGCCTGTGATTGCCGGGACCGGGGCAAATTCAACAACTGAGGCAATCCATCTGACAGGATGTGCAAAAGATGCGGGTGCGGACGCATGTTTGTTGGTTACACCTTATTACAATAAGCCAACACAGGAAGGTCTATACTTGCATTATAAGACCGTAGCAGAAGCAGTGAATATCCCACAGATTTTATATAATGTACCGAGTCGCACGGCCTGTGACATGTTGCCAGAGACTATTGGTAGACTGTCGGAGGTGGATAACATTATCGGTGTTAAGGAAGCCTCGGCTGATTTAAGTCGTATCGAGACCATCAGATCATTATGTGGTAAAGAGTTTATGTTGGTCAGCGGCGATGATGCAACCACAAAAGAATTTTTATTGCAGGGTGGTGATGGCGTCATTTCTGTGACAGCAAATGTAGCCCCAAGGGCAATGCATGAACTCTGTGAATTTGCAAAGGTTGGGGATCGTGAGGCCGCAACAAAAATTGACGATACCTTGACTGGTTTACACGAATATTTGTTCATCGAATCTAATCCAATTCCTGCCAAGTGGGCACTACATAAGATGGGATTGATCCAGGCAGGCATCAGGCTACCACTTACCTGGATGACAGAGAGCTCGGAAGATGTTCTTATCAGAGCCATGAAACAGGCCCATGTTATTTAAAACCGGGTAATTTAAAGCAGAACAATTTAAGTAAAATAAATCTAGAATTTTATATTATGCTATCAAAAAACTATTCTTGTTATTCCTTGCCTCAGCATTTCTCA
>JAKZTI010000109.1:0-6119 GCA_047517145.1 Gammaproteobacteria bacterium | reverse complement strand
ATATTATTTGCCTTGGCCGATTGTAGGGCATCAAAAATAACCGCAGCCGAATCAGCCCCTTTATGTTGTGCGATCACCGGGACATTATTCCTTTCTCCCCAGGTTTGTAGTTGTTCAACCGCCGCAGCGCGAAAGGTATCTCCTGCTGCCAGCATGACACTTTGCCCCTGGTTAATAAAGTGGCTGGCGAGTTTGCCTGCTGTGGTAGTTTTGCCCGCGCCATTGACGCCGGTCAGAAGAATGACGAATGGCCCCGGCTTATCGACAGGGATGGTTAATGGTTTTTGTACAGGATCAAGGATGTTGCCCATAACAACGCCAAGTGTTTGCCGCAGTTGATGGTGATCGCCAATTTCATTGCGCTTGATTGAAGAATGCAGCGCGTCAATAACTTTAGTGGTCGCATGAATACCAAGATCTGCAACAAGCAATCTTTCTTCTAAATCATCCAGAAAAGCAGCGTCGATACTCTTTTTGCCCAGTAGCAGGTCACCAGCCCCGCCGAACATGCTTGATTGAGTCTTGCTTAAGCCGGCTTTCAATTTGCCAAAGAAGCTTGTTTGATCGGCAGCTTGTTGTTTTGGTACTTCTGGCTTCTTAAATTCAAACATGTGTTGTTTCAAACTCTATTATTAGGCGGCATTATCCTATCATTAACCGCTATCGAACTACTAAAGAGAAATGAGCTCTAATTCGGTGCTGAAACCTACATTTCCAATGTAGTTTGGGTATAGTTTCAGTATCCTTAAACATAAGTTCTGATTATATGGAGAAATGTGTGTGAAGTTGTTCCCGATTAAAGCTTTACTAGTTGCTAGCCTGTATCTTTTTTCAGCCGTGGCACTTGCCAATGTACAGGAGTATGAGCTGGACAATGGCCTGAAAATTTTGGTAAAGGAAGATCATCGCGCGCCAGTGGTAGTGTCTCAAGTCTGGTACAAGGTGGGATCCAGTTATGAGCATGAAGGGATCACAGGCATTTCGCATGCCCTTGAGCATATGATGTTTAAAGGTACAGAAAAACATGCGCCCGGGGAGTTTTCTCGCATCATTTCAGAAAATGGCGGACGAGAAAATGCCTTTACCGGGAGGGATTATACGGCCTACTTTCAGACATTGGAGAGCTCTCGTTTGCCTATCAGCATGGAGTTGGAAGCAGATCGCATGCGCCATCTTATTGTGCTGGAAGAAGAGTTTATTAAGGAAATTGAGGTGGTCAAGGAAGAACGTCGCTGGAGAACAGAGGACAAGCCGCAGTCATATACTTACGAAGTCGCCATGTCTACTGCATTTCAAACGGGGCCTTACCGACATCCAATTGTTGGCTGGATGAATGACCTGGATAATATGACGGCTGATGATCTTCGCAATTGGTATCAACAGTGGTATGTGCCAAACAATGCAACGTTGGTGGTGTCTGGTGATGTTAATGCAGAAGAAGTTTATCAATTAGCAAAAAAATACTTCGGACCATTACCCGCAGGTAAACCGCTTAAAGTGGACTCCCGCCCGGAAGTTATTCAAAACGGGATTAAACGAATCACTGTCAAAAGGCCCGCAGAATTACCTTATCTACTGATGGCATATAAGGTTCCGGTGTTAAAAACTGCTCTGGATAATCCAGAACAGGTACCGGAATGGGAGCCTTATGCACTGGAAGTGTTGGCCAGTATTTTGGGCGGTAGTAGTAGCTCGCGCTTTGCCAGCAATCTGGTGCGTGGTAAAGAGGTCGCCACTTCACTCAGTGCGGGATACAATTTTTCTGCACGACTTGATCATCTTTTTACAATCAGTGGAACGCCTGCCAGAGATCATAACGTGGCTCAACTTGAAGCAGCAGTGAACGAAGAGATTGAAGCACTGAAGACCAGTCTTGTTAGTGAAAGTGAGCTACAGCGGATCAAGGCGCAGGTTGTCTCCAGTGATGTCTATGAACGTGATTCTGTTTTTTATCAGGCGATGATCATCGGTATCTTTGAAACCGTCGGGCTATCCTGGAAAGAAGCAGATAAATATGTCGCATCTATTCAGGCGATCACTGCAGAACAGGTTCAGGCAGTCGCGAAAAAATATCTACAAGAAGATCGACTGACGATAGCGGTGCTTGATCCCCAGCCTTTGGCTGGCGCGCCCAGACGGGCAGCAGCAGGAGGGTTCGGCCATGGTCGTTAGGATTTCAAGCATTTTGTTGTTCTTGTCATCTTATCTTTTGTCGCCATTTGTTCAGGCGGCACCGGTAATTCAAACCTGGCAATCAGAAAAAGGCGCCAATGTTTATTTTGTTGAAGCAAAAGAACTGCCGATAGTGGATATACAGATCATCTTCGATGCTGGCAGTGCACGTGACGGCAATAGAGCCGGACTGGCTGGGCTGACAAATAGTCTACTGGACGAAGGTGCCGGGGGCCTTACAGCCGATCAAATTAGTCAGGGTTTTGATAATCTGGGGGCTAACTATGGTGGCAGCGCTGGTTATGATTCTGCTTCTATCAGTCTTCGCAGTCTATCTGATCCGGCGCTTCTGGAACCCGCACTGGAAAATCTTGCACGCGTATTGGTTAAACCTGATTTTCCCGAAGACGCTCTGGCGAGACAGAAAAACAGGGCCTTGATTGGTATACGCAGTAAAAAACAGTCACCCGGGGCGTTGGCAAGAGATGCTTTTTTTGCCGAAGTTTTTAAGGGACATCCCTATGCTATCCCGAGCTCAGGCACTGAAGAAAGTATCTCTGTTTTGGTTCGCAATGATGTCGTTGGTTTTCATAAGAACTATTACGTTATAAAAAATGCGACCATCGCTATTGTCGGTGATCTGACGAAAACCCAGGCAAAGGCGATGGTTGAAAAATTGCTTAAGGAATTACCTGCTGGTGAAAAGCCTCAACCAATTCCAGCAGTGCAAGTACTGAAAAAAGCTGCAACCATACAGATTGATCACCCTTCAACGCAGACCCATATTCTGCTGGGCCAGACAGGATTAAAGCGTGGGGATCCGGATTATTTCCCACTCTATGTGGGCAATCATGTGCTGGGAGGAGGAGGCATGGTCTCCAGGCTGTTTGCAGAGATTCGCGAAAAACGCGGACTCTCTTATAGCGCCAACAGTTATTTTTCTCCTATGCGTGAAAACGGAACCTTTACCGCCAGCCTACAAACCCGCACAGACCAGACAGAAGAAGCGCTTTCGGTGTTGCAGGAACATCTGAAAATATTTATCGACAATGGTCCTACCGAGGCCGAGCTGGAAGCTTCAAAGAAAAATATTACTGGTGGTTTCCCCTTAAGATTAGCTAGTAACAGCAAGATCATTGCTTATATTGGCATGATTGGATTTTATGGCCTGCCCAATGATTATCTTAAAACATTCAACGCCAATGTTAATGCCGTGACAGTTGATCAAATCAAGGATGCCTTTAAGCGTCGTTTGTCACCGGATAAATTTGTCACGGTGACGGTGGGACCAAGATTAGATGAGAAAGGCTCAGAGAAGGACAATGCCGCCGGGAATGAGCAAAAAGTAAAACCTGTAGGAGGCTCAAGCTGAAGCAGGCGGGCAAGGTTCGTATTATCGGCGGTAAGTGGCGTGGACGAAAAATATTCGTGCCAGATGCACAGGGATTACGACCAACACCCGATCGGGTAAAAGAGACTTTGTTTAACTGGTTACAGGCCACTATTCATGATGCGAACTGCCTGGATCTGTTTGCCGGCTCAGGAGCGTTAGGAATTGAGGCTGTGTCTCGTGGTGCTGCCGGCTCGGTACTTATCGAGCAAGATAGTAAAACAGTAGAAACCCTGCGGGATTCACTCAAATTGCTGGATGCTGATGAGGTTGTTGTGCATCAGGCGGACGCTCTGCAATGGCTAAAAGTCGCAGGTCAGGTTTTCGATATTATTTTTCTGGATCCGCCTTTCGGTAAAAAAATGATTGAACAAAGCCTGTCTCTTTTGACTCGATCTGAGTGTGTCGGTAAGCAAACCTTAATTTATGTCGAAAGTGAAAGTGCGTGGCAGCCAGAAAAAAATGTCGAAGTGATTAAACAAGCGAAAGCAGGTCAGGTACACTATATGTTGTTAAAAACAGTGGCAGATTGATCCAATGAAAATAACAGCTATCTATCCGGGTACATTTGATCCTATCACGCATGGTCATGTCGATATTATTTCTCGTGCTGCGAGGATTTTTGACAAGGTATTTCTCGCCATTGCGGACAGCACCAGTAAGCAAATATTATTTTCAACAGACGAAAGAATTGATTTGGCAAAAATTGCATTATCATCATTAGAAAATGTTGAAGTATGTCATTTCGATAAACTGGTGACAGATATTGCCCGTGATCTAAATGCAAAAGTTATCGTGCGAGGTATTCGTGCCGCCGCTGATTTTGATTACGAATTTCAAATGGCGGGCATGAACCGAAGTTTATTTAAAGAGGCTGAAACAATATTCCTGAGACCCGCCGAACACCTGAGTTTTATCTCGTCCAGTTTAGTCAGAGAAATTTCATCTCTGGGTGGCGATGTCAGTGAGTTTGTGCACAAGGATGTTCTGGCCGCCTTGAAGCAAAAACACCAATAAAAAAACAATCACTATTTGATGAAAATCGTTTTTCGAGTTTCTATTCTTGCATCATGCTTGCTGATTACCGTTACAAGCTACGCACAGCAACCTTCCGGTTCAGCAATAGCCACAGCACATCCTTATGCTACTGATGCCGGTGTAGAAATTCTACACGCGGGAGGAAATGCCTTTGATGCTGCTGTAGCGATTTCTGCGACACTTGCCGTTGTTGAACCTTATAGCTCTGGTTTTGGCGGTGGCGGCTTTTGGCTATTGCATCGTCAAAAAGATGGACGACAAACCATGCTTGATGGACGAGAAGTTGCACCATCAGCGGCAAGCAAGAATATGTATCTGGATAAAAATGGTGACGTCATTAAAGGCGCATCCATTAATGGACCTAAAGCAGCAGGGATTCCAGGGATGTTGGCAGGTCTGGAGTATCTGGCTAAGCGGTACGGTCGTTTATCATTAAAAGAAACCCTGGCACCAGCAATCAAATACGCCGAAGAAGGATTCCCTGTCACCGAGCGTTACCAGAAGTTAGCCAGTTACCGACTGGAAATCATGCAGTCGTATCCCTCGACTGCGGCAATCTTTCTTGAAAATAATCAAATCCCGAATCTGGGTTATCAAGTTATTCAAAAAGATCTGGCAGAGACTTTAAAACAGATCGCGAAGCACGGCTCGACCTATTTTTACACAGGCGGCCTGGCCTCAAGGATGATTCAGAATATTCGCCACAAAGGTGGCGTGTGGAGCTCACAAGATTTATCCGGCTATCGTGTGATCGAGCGTGAACCTGTCATCAGTCATTATAAAAATTTGCGCATTATTTCAGCACCACCACCTTCATCTGGCGGGATTGTGCTAGCTCAGGCACTAACTATGCTTGAAGGATTTGATCTGAAAGCGGCTGATGACACAGAAAAAAAACATATTGTCATTGAAGTTATGCGACGTGCGTACAGAGATCGTGCGGCATATCTTGGAGATCCGGATTACACCGAAATTCCTCAACAAAGATTATTAGATAAAGATTATCTAGAAGGTCTTTCCGTGACCATCGATCCAGATCAGGCGACACCAAGTTCAGTGCTGGGGGATATCCCAATTTCTCAACAAACAGGTACAAACACAACGCATTTCTCTGTGATCGATAAAGAAGGCAACAGGGTCGCGGCAACGCTTAGTATTAATCTGCCTTTTGGATCAGGCTTTGTTGTCCCAGGAACAGGTGTGTTGTTGAATAATGAAATGGATGATTTTTCCGCCAAGGCAAGAATACCGAATGCCTACGGTCTGGTCGGGGATCAGGCGAATGCCATCGAAGCAGGCAAACGTCCGCTGTCAAGCATGTCGCCTACCTTTATCGAGACAGATGATAAAGTAGGTATTTTAGGAACACCTGGAGGCAGTCGCATTATCAGCATGGTGTTACTTGCTATTCTTGATTTTACCGATGGTAATTTACCAAATTCATGGGTGTCAGTTCCTCGCTATCATCATCAGTATCTTCCCGACGAAGTTCAGTTTGAAAAAGGTGGTCTTGGGTTTT
>JAKZTI010000108.1:0-3683 GCA_047517145.1 Gammaproteobacteria bacterium | reverse complement strand
TTTTTGCCCTGCTCTACTCCATGTGGCGTAGAACTTTGTATATTGCCAATATCTGTTTTAACTTCTTTATCATTAATAATTTCGCCATCAATAAAAACGCCTTCGCCAATAAAATCAGCCACCTCAAATGTTACTGGTCTATGATAAAGTTTATAGGCACTATCCCACTGTAATAAATGCCCATGATTAATCACACCAATTACATCAGCCATTGCAAATGCTTCAAGTTGATTATGACTTACCATAATAGTGGCAATACCATCCTGTTTTAATATTTGACGAAGCTCTCGTGCAATTTGCTCTCGTAATTCAACATCAAGGCTGGCAAAGGGTTCGTCCAATAACAATACACCAGGACGCGGAGCCATCGCTCTTGCTAAAGCAACGCGTTGTTGTTGCCCTCCAGATAAACTATGCGGATATTTGTTGATATGTTTTTGCAATGAAAATAATTCTACTAATTCATGTAAACGTTGTTCAAGTAATTTTTCATTCAGACCTCTTAAACCAAAGGTGATATTGTCGGCAACACTCAGATGTGGAAATAAAGCATAATCCTGAAATACCATACCAAGTTGTCGTTGCTCTGCCGGAAGATGATGAGTGGCATTGCTTACTTTAACACCCTTAATCCAGACTTCACCCTGTTGTTGCCTTTCAAAACCAGCGATACAACGCAACAAGGTTGTTTTGCCACAACCACTAGGCCCAAGCAAGCAGGCAATACCATCCTCTTCCAGATTAAAGGAAATGTTTTCCAATATACTGTGGCCTTCCATCGAGACTGATAATTTTTTTATTTCTATAGCGTTATTCATGACCAGCTCGGGAACGTGAAATTGAGTTACTGATCATAATAACCGGGATAATACCTGCAAGCACGATTGCAAGTGCAGGAACTGCTGCATCGGCTAATTGTTCTTCATTGGCCAGTTCATAGGTTCGCACTGCCAGTGTATTAAAATTGAATGGTCGTAATATTAATGTTGCTGGAAGTTCTTTTAACACATCAATAAAAACTAATAATAAAGCCGTTAATAGACTGCCTCGCATCATCGGGATATGAATACGTTTTATAATGCTAATCGCCGACATGCCAGTGGTTTTTGCAACTTCATCCATTGTCGGTTTTATTTTTATCAATCCAGCTTCAACCGTATTGATCGATACAGCAAGAAAACGCGTCAGGTAGGCAAAGATTAATATCATTACTGTGCCGCTAATCAACAAACCACTACTGATGTTAAAATGCTTTGTCAGAAATGCATCCAATGTATTATCAAACCACGCAAACGGAATCAACACACCTACCGCTATAACTGTCCCGGGAATGGCATAGCCCATGCTGACAAATCGCACCAAAAAACGATTGATGGATGAAGTACTGCTCCTGTTTGAATACGCCATAAACAAGGCTATTAGCAAAGCCAGGATCGCTGTGACAAAAGCCAACAACAAACTATTAAATAATAATAAATAAAAATCTTTGCCTAGCACATCAGAATACGTGTCCAGTGCCAGATTAATTAAAAATAATAATGGGATAATAAAACCCAGTAATATTGGTGTTGCACATGATGCCAGGGCACACAATCCCAACCCCTTATTTAGTTGTTGCTGCATCAAAGAACTATAACGATTACTGGTGTGATGGAATCGTGCCTGTCGTCGAGAACGTTTTTCAAGATACAAAAATACCGCAACAAAAACTAACAATAAGGCAGATAATTGCGCAGCGGCCAAGCTATTACCTAGACCAAACCATGTGCGGAATATACCGGTGGTAAATACAGAAACACCAAAGTACTGGACTGTTCCATAATCCGCCAGCGTTTCCATAACCACCAGAGATAAACCAACCATGATTGCCGGACGTGCTAAGGGCAAAGCAACGCGCCGAAATGCATCAATGGCATTACAGCCAAGAGTTCTTGAAACTTCCAGAACACAGACAGATTGTTCTATGAATGCGGCACGTGCTAATAAATAAATATAGGGATACAACACCAACGACAACATTGTGATCGCGCCACCTAACGAACGAATTTCGGGAAACCAGTAATCACGATATTGCCAACCAGTTATTTCTCGAAGTGTCATTTGCAATGGGCCAGCGACATCAAGCATGCCGGTATAACTATAGGCAATAATATATGCTGGCATCGCCATAGGTAATAATAGTGCCCATCCAAGATAACGACTCATCGGAAAATGATACATAGTTACCAACCACGCAGGTATCACACCTAATATCAGACTAAAAACACCAACGCCAACAAATAAAAACAGGGAATTAACAATGTAATCTGTTAATACGGTATCAGCCAAATGCGACCATACTTCTTTTGCGGGAAAAAAAACAGAACCCAATACAACCGCTAAGGGAATACTGAACAAGAGTGACAGTAAAACTAAAACACTGTTCCACGTAGTCAGTGGAAACGAATTGAATTTAGAAATTGGCTCGTTAGAAACTGCTTGCGTGTCGTGTGTTACAAGCATAGAAATTTTTTTACTTCCAGCCTGCTCTATCCATTAATAACACAGCTTCTGCATCATATTTACCTAACAAACTGAGATTAAGATTATCTGCTTTGAATTTTCCCCAAATTTTTAGAATTGAAATACTTTCAATATCCGGGTTGATTGAATACTCATGATTTGTATCTGCATACCATTGCTGTGCTTTGTCATTAACAAGATATTCGAGTAATTTAATAGCTTCTTTTTTATGTTTAGCAGGTTTTAATATTCCTGCACCACTAACATTCATATGCGTACCGCGACCATTCTGGTTCGGCCAGAATAATTTTATTTTATTTGCCGCAGCTACCTCATTTTTCTGACTCGACTCAAGCATGCCTGCAAGATAATAATTATTTACAAGAGCGACATCACATACACCTGCCGCTACGGCATTTATTTGATCGCGATCACCACCTTTTGGTGTCCTTGCAAAATTCTTAACTAATGCTGTTGCCCATGTTTCCGTTTTTTCTACACCGTCATTAGCAATCATAGAAGCAACCAGGGATTGATTGTAAACATTCGATGATGAACGAATGCAGATACGATTTTTCCATTTACTATCGGCAAGATTTTGATAGCTACTTAGCTCTTCTTCCTTAACCCGATCAGGTGCATAAACAATGACACGTGAACGTAATGATAAACCAAACCATTGCTTATCCTCATCACGATAATATTCAGGAATGGTTCTTTCCAATACATCAGAATCAATGGCCTGAAATAATCCATTATTTTTCGCTCTAACTAATCTGGCAACATCAACCGTTAATAAAATATCTGCTGGAGTATTTTTTCCTTCAACTTCCAGACGCTTTAATAACGTGTCTGCTTTACCGGTAACAAGATTGACTTCAATGCCTGTCTCTTTAGTGAATTGATCCAGCAAAGGCTTTATTAATGCCTCTTTCCTGGCAGAATAAATATTAACCTCAGCCGCATTCAACAGCTGTTGAAATAGTATCAAAAAGAGAATGAATAATATTTTCATAATTAATTATTAATGTTATTTATTCTCAGAGTACAAACAATAATGAATCGCTATAGTAACTTTCATCGACTCTGTTATTTTCCTCTATTGTGACTGACAGGAAAGTAAAAGGACGTAAACGCTATCGATACGAGGACATGATGACATCCTATGAGAAGTTCTGTTC
>JAKZTI010000107.1:0-16869 GCA_047517145.1 Gammaproteobacteria bacterium | reverse complement strand
ACCACGGACGTGACCGGTGCGATTGATTTACCTGAAGGGACAGAGATGGTGATGCCTGGCGATAACATCAAGTTGGAAGTGACCTTGATTAACCCGATTGCGATGGAAGAAGGCTTACGCTTTGCAATCCGTGAAGGTGGTCGTACCGTTGGTGCGGGCGTCGTCGCCAAGGTTATTGAGTAATTATCATGGCCGAACAACAAGTAATAAGAATCCGTTTAAAGGCATTTGATCATCGTTTGATTGATCAATCAACACGTGAAATCGTCGAAACAGCTAAACGGACTGGTGCGCAGATAAGGGGGCCAATCCCACTGCCGACCAAGAAGGAAAGATTTACGATTTTGATATCGCCGCATGTAAATAAAGATGCACGTGATCAATATGAGATTCGCACACACAAACGCCTGATGGATATCGTAAATCCAACGGACAAGACAGTTGATGCATTGATGAAACTTGATCTCGCCGCTGGCGTTGATGTGCAAATTAAACTTAATTAATAAATATCAGGTATTGGTAGCAAGATAATGACTATTGGACTTATTGGACGCAAACGGGGAATGACCAGGATCTTCACAGAAGATGGTCACTCAATACCCGTGACGGTTATTGAGACCGGAATTAATCGGGTTGCTCGTCTTACCTGTCCTGAAAAGGATGGCTATAAGGCTGTGCAGGTTAGTTGGGGAAGCATGAAGCCGGGTAAAGCAAGCAAAGCGATCGCGGGCGCTTATGCTAAAGCCAATATTGATATGGGTGAAGGTCTGGTTGAATTTCGCATCACAGGTGAAGAAGAATTGTCTGAAGGTGGTGAACTTAAAGTCGATATGTTTGAAGCAGGTCAGAAAGTTGACGTTTCCGGAACATCAATCGGTAAAGGTTATGGTGGTGTTATCAAACGTCATAATTTCAGTCACCAGAGGAATTCACACGGTAACTCAATCTCTCATCGTGCTCCTGGTTCTATTGGCCAATGTCAGACCCCTGGTCGAGTATTCAAAGGCAAGAAGATGGCTGGTCACATGGGTAATGCGAAGAGAACGACACAAAACCTTGAGATCGTAAGAGTGGACAGTGAGAGAAACCTTTTATTAATTAAGGGTTCAGTGCCAGGTGCCAAAGGTGGCAAAGTAATTATTAAACCATCAGTAAAGGCTCGTGCCTGAAAGGTCAGTTATTAAGGGTTCGTTATGGAATTAAAACTAAAACAATCAAATAAAAAAACCGATAAAAAAGTCACGGTATCAGATAGCATCTTTGCATCTGAATATAACGAAGCACTTATCCATCAGGCATTAACGGCTTATATGGCGGGTTCACGCGCAGGCACCAAGGCACAAAAATCGCGCTCTGATGCTCGCGGTGGGGGTAGAAAACCATGGGCACAAAAAGGCACTGGTCGTGCCAGATCGGGAACCATAAGAAGTCCGATATGGAGAAGTGGTGGTGTTACCTTCGCAGCAAGACCCAAAGATTATTCTCAGAAGCTGAATAAGAAAATGTATCGTGGCGCCATGCGTTCAATCCTTGCTGAACTGGCTCGTCAGGACAGACTGGTTTTGATTGACGAATTCACGGCTGAGGCACCGAAAACAAAAGATATGGTGGCACGATTAAAGTCACTGGATCTGAACGATGTATTGATTGTGACTGGTGAAGTGACAGAAAATCTTTTTCTGGCTACAAGAAATATTCCCCGCGTTGATGTTGTAGATACAGAAGAAATTAATCCTTATGTGTTGATTGGCTACAGCAAGATATTAATGACACAGGGTGCACTTGCGAAAGTCGAGGAATTGCTGGCATGAGCTTAAGCCAAGAAAAATTAATGAATATTGTGCTGGAACCTCGCGTGACTGAGAAGAGTACGCTAGTAGGAGAAAAGTATAATCAATTCGTATTTAAAGTACTGAAAAGTGCAACCAAACCTGAGATTAAAAATGCAATTGAGCTGCTTTTTAAGGTTGAGGTCGAGTCTGTTCAGGTGACTAACGTAAAGGGTAAAAATAAAGTATTTAAACGTGAACCGGGTAAGCGTCCAGACTGGAAGAAAGCCTATGTGAAACTGAAACCCGGTTTCGATATTGATTTCGTGGGAGCATAGTTTAAGTACTGTGATTGATTATGGCACTAGTTAAACCAAAACCAACCTCTGCAGGGCGTCGTTCACTAGTTAAGGTCGTCAGTCCTGAGCTGTACAAGGGCGCACCTTATGAACCTTTGCTAGAAAAACAAAGCAAAAACTCAGGTCGTAACAACGATGGCCGTATTACCGTACGTCATCGTGGTGGTGGTGCTAAACAGCGCTATCGCATCATTGATTTTAAACGTAATAAGGACGATATAGTTGCGAAAGTAGAACATATTGAATATGACCCAAATAGAACTGCACATATTGCCTTATTGCTATTTGTAGATGGCGAACGCCGTTACATCATCGCTGCAGAAGGCATGAAAGAAGGTTATGAGGTCATATCAGGTGAAACTGCACCGATTAAAGCAGGCAACTGCATGCCATTAAGAAACATGCCTCTAGGTACAACGGTTCACTGTGTAGAAATGAAGCCTGGTAAAGGTGCACAAATTGCAAGAAGTGCAGGAGCCAGTGTGCAACTAGTCGCGCGTGAAGGTAATCACGCAACATTAAGAATGCGTTCAGGTGAAATGAGAAAAGTTTTAGCCGACTGTCGCGCAACAATTGGTGAAGTAGGCAATGGTGAGCACGCACTTAGATCCCTGGGTAAAGCCGGTGCCAAAAGGTGGCGCGGCGTACGACCAACAGTACGAGGCGTTGCTATGAACCCTGTTGACCATCCACATGGTGGTGGTGAAGGAAGAACCTCAGGCGGTCGTCACCCGGTATCACCCTGGGGTGTGCCGACTAAAGGTTATAAAACTCGTAAAAACAAGCGATCAGATAATCTGATCGTACGCAAACGTCAGAAATAACGGAAAGAATAGATGGCACGTTCAATTAAAAAAGGTCCATTTGTCGATCATCATTTAGCAAAGAAGATTGATGCTGCTAAAGAATCGAATGATAAGCGTCCAATTAAAACCTGGTCTCGTCGGTCGATGGTATTACCAAATATGGTTGGATTGACCATTGCTGTACATAACGGGCGTGACCATATGCCGGTTTATATTACGGAAAATATGGTCGGTCATAAGTTAGGTGAATTTGCAGGTACTCGTACCTTCAGAGGTCATCTTGCAGATCGCAAGAGTTAATAATTGGAGTCTATGATGTCGACATCAGCGAAACTTACAAACTCAAGACTATCTCCACAAAAGATGCGTCTGGTTGCCGATCAGGTAAGAGGCTTACCAGTGGAAAGAGCACTGGATGTACTTACATTCAGTAACAAAAAGGCTGCGACCGTAATCAAGAAAGTGCTCGAATCAGCGATTGCAAATGCAGAGCATAATGATGGCGCTGATATTGATGAATTAAAGATCACCGAAATATTTGTTGATGCAGGTCCAACAATGAAACGGCTACGTCCCAGAGCGCGCGGACGTGCTGACAGAATTATAAAGAGAACCAGCCAATTGAAAGTGACGGTCTCAGAGACAGAAGGATAAGATTGTAATGGGTCAAAAAGTACATCCAATAGGCATACGCCTGGGAATTGTTAAAGACTGGACATCGACATGGTATGCCGATTCCAAAGACTATCCAAAATTTTTGCACACGGATTTAAAAGTACGCGAATATTTACAGAAGAAACTGGAAAGTGCCTCAGTCAGCCGAATTCAGATTGAACGTCCGGCTAACAACGCGAGAATTATTATTCACACTGCAAGACCAGGGATTGTGATTGGTAAAAAAGGTGAAGACATTGATCGTTTACGAGTCGCTGTCTCAAAAATGATGGGAGTACCAGCTCAGGTAAGTGTTGAAGAAATCCGCAAGCCAGAACTGGATGCGACATTGGTTGCACAGAATGTTGCATCTCAATTAGAACGTCGAATTATGTATCGCCGCGCTATGAAACGTGCAGTGACTAATACCATGAGACTAGGTGCTGAAGGTATCAAAATTAATCTTGCTGGAAGACTGAATGGTGCAGAAATTGCACGTTCAGAATGGTATAGAGAAGGCCGCGTGCCCTTACATACATTGAGAGCAGACATTGATTATGGTGTTGCAGAAGCAAGTACAACTTACGGGATCATCGGCATTAAAGTCTGGATATTTAAAGGTGAAATTTTTGATTATGGCAACAAAAACACTGCAGAAGCCAATGAAGAAGTTTCCACAAGCTGACAGGTAACTATAAGTGCTACAACCTAAAAGAACAAAATTCAGAAAACAAAACAAAGGTCGCAATCGAGGCATGGCCACTGTAAGTAATAAAGTGAGCTTCGGTGAGTATGGCTTAAAGGCAACTACCCGTGGACGTATGACGGCTCGTCAGATCGAGGCCGCGCGAAGAACCATTACTCGTAAGATTAAACGTGGTGGGAAACTCTGGATCAGGGTGTTTCCGGATAAACCGATTACCAAGAAACCTCTGGAAGTGCGTCAGGGCAAGGGCAAGGGAAATGTTGAATACTGGGTTGCGCAGATTCAACCCGGCAGGATGCTCTATGAACTTGAAGGTGTAGATGAAGATTTGGCAAGAGAGGCTTTTAAATTAGCTTCAGCCAAGTTACCTGTAAAAACAACATTTATTAGCAGAGCAATAATGTAATGGATACTACGGAATTAAGACAGAAGAAACCCGAAGAACTGGATGCTTTGATATTAGAACTACTGCGTGAGCAGTTTAATCTGCGTATGCAAAAAGGTTCGGGACAGTTGAGTAAACCAAGTGAAATGAAACGCGTACGTCGCACTATTGCACGAGTGAAAACAGTCATAGCTGAAATGGCAGCAGGTAATAATTGATGAGCGAAACACAAAAAACAGCGAAGACAGTTACTGGTGAAGTGGTGAGTAACAAAATGGATAAAACCATCTCTGTGCTGGTATCAAGAAAGGTAAAACATCCTTTGTATGAAAAGTACATCAGGCGTTCTACAAAGTTCATGGCACACGATGAAAACAATGAGTGCAGTGAAGGTGATGTGGTTGTGATAGAAGCATCAAAACCTATCTCAAAAAACAAGACCTGGAAACTACAAAAAGTAGTTACCAAGACTCAAGAAATCTAGAAAGTAGAGGAGTAGCGTAGATGATACAAATGCAGACCATGCTGGATGCCGCAGACAATAGCGGCGCAAAGCGGGTGATGTGCGTTAAGGTCCTTGGTGGATCAAAGCGACGCTACGCCGGAATTGGCGATGTCATTAAAGTGACAATTAAAGAAGCCATTCCACGCGGTAAAGTAAAGAAAGGTGAACTCTATGATGCGGTTGTCGTAAGAACCCGCAAAGGTGTTCGTCGTTCTGACGGATCGCTGATCAGATTTGATGGCAATGCAGTCGTTTTGCTGAATAACCAGCGTCAACCAATAGGCACTCGTATTTTTGGCCCGGTGACGCGTGAATTAAGAGGCGCAGAATTTATGAAAATTGTGTCGCTGGCACCTGAGGTTTTATAAGAGATGCGCAGGCTAAGAAAAGGTGATGATGTCGTGGTCCTGGCTGGTAAGGATAGGGGCAAACGTGGTGTTGTATTGAAAGTAATACAAGATATGGAAAAAGTTATTGTCGAGAATATTAATATGGTTAAACGCCATACCAAAGGGAATCCGGCTCAAGGGACACCTGGTGGTATTGTGGAAAAAGAAATGCCATTACATGTTTCGAATGTCGCTATCTGGAATCCAGTGTCAAACCAGGCAGATCGTATTGGCATAAAAATGTTGGAAGATGGACAAAAGGTACGCTTTTTTAAATCTAACGACGAAGTCGTGGATGTATAAAGGCGAAAATAAAATGGTTAGACTAGAAAAATTTTATAAAGAAAACGTAATTAAGCAGCTGACTGAACAGTTCAATTATAAGTCTGTAATGCAGGTGCCTCGTCTCACCAAAGTGACATTGAATATGGGCCTGGGTGAAGCTGTTGCTGATAAAAAAATCATTGAACATGCAGTCAAAGATATGGAAAAGATTGCAGGTCAAAAACCTGTTGTGAATCTTGCCAGAAAATCAGTTGCTAATTTTAAAGTACGTGAAGGCTGGCCTGTTGGTTGTAAGGTGACATTACGTAGAGAGCGGATGTATGAATTTATGGATCGACTTATTTCAATTTCGATTCCAAGAATTCGCGACTTTCGTGGATTTAGTGCGAAATCATTTGATGGGCGTGGTAACTACAGTCTTGGGGTTAAAGAACAGATTATTTTCCCGGAAATTGATTACGACAAGATAGATACACTTCGTGGTATGGATATCACTATTACAACAACTGCAAGAACGGATGATGAAGGCCGAGCATTATTAACGGCGTTCAATTTTCCATTACGTAAATAATATTTGAGGTCATTATGGCAAAGGTTTCAATGATTAATCGTGAGCATAAGCGCACCAGGCTGGTTAAGAAATATGCAGCCAAACGCGCAGAATTAAAAGCTCAGGTTATAGATATGTCTCTAAGTGAAGAAGATCGTAAATCGGCAAGAGAAAAATTGAGTATGTTGCCACGTGATTCAAGCCCGGTGAGACAACGCAATCGATGTAACTTGACTGGACGTCCACATGGTTATTACCGTAAATTTGGACTTTCTCGTAACAAGCTGCGTGAAGCTGCAATGCGAGGAGATGTTCCCGGTCTGGTTAAGGCTAGTTGGTAGGAGAAAGATTATGAGTATGCAAGATCCATTAGCCGATATGCTGACAAGAATCAGAAACAATCTGGCCAGAGCCAAGGCAACAGTGAGTATGCCTTCGTCCAGACTTAAAGTTGCTGTGGCAGAAATTCTGCAGCAAGAAGGTTACATATCAAAATATGCTGTAGAAGGCGACGTCAAGAAAGCCCTGACCATCGAATTAAAGTATTTTGAAGGCAAGCCTGTCATCGAAATGATTAAACGATTCAGTCTTCCTAGTGTTAGAAGGTATCGATCAAAAAGTGAACTACCAACGGTTATTGGTGGTTTGGGTGTCGCCATTGTCTCCACATCAAAAGGTGTGATGACAGATAAGAGTGCCCGTGCACAGGGTGTTGGTGGCGAAGTATTATGTGTTGTTTCTTAATAGGTTAGAACGATGTCTCGAATAGCAAATAATCCTGTCGAATTACCTTCTGGTGTTGAATTCAGCCTTGCTGGAAATATTGTCACGATTAAAGGTAGTAAAGGACAAATGCAACATAATCTGCATCCTCTGGTTAGTGTGTCGCAAGATGGTAGCCAGTTAAAAATGGTGAAGAATGATGATTCAAAATCAGCCAACGCGTTGGTGGGAACAACACGTGCATTGCTGCAAAACATTGTCACTGGTGTCACTGTTGGTTACGAGCGTAAATTAACGATCATCGGCGTCGGTTATCGTGCACAGGTACAGGGGAAGGTTCTGGATTTAACCCTGGGGTTTTCACACCCTGTGAAGTTTGAAATTCCTGAAGGAATTACCATTGAAACACCAAGTCAGACAGAAATTGTCATTAAAGGAATCGATAAGCAACAGGTTGGCCAGGTGGCCGCCGATATAAGAGCATATCGTCCACCAGAGCCTTATAAGGGTAAAGGCGTTCGTTACTCGGATGAGCATGTTGTCCGTAAAGAAGCCAAGAAGACTTAACAACAAGACTTAAATAGAACAGCGTAAGACAAAATAGAGCATTTTAAATAGAGTTAGGCAATGAAAAGTAAAAAACAAGCAAGAATAAGACGAGCAACACGTACCAGAGCTCGTATTAGAGTGAAAGGTATCAGTCGTCTTTGTATTCACAGGACGCCAAAACATCTTTACGCACAGGTTATCGCAGCCAATGGTTCTGAAGTGCTGGTTAGTGCTTCGACTCTGGATAAGGACATCAGGAGTGAAGTCAAGTACAGCGGTAATGTTGATGCTGCCATTATTGTCGGTAAGAAATTAGGCGAACGTGCAAAAAAAGCCGGTGTGACCCAGGTGGCTTTTGATCGTTCTGGATTTAAATATCATGGACGTATCAAGGCGTTGGCTGATGCCGCACGCGAACAAGGTTTGGAATTCTAGAGGTTTTATAAATGGCAGTTACAGATTCAATCACAGGAAACGAAGATCTGCTTGAAAAGCTGGTTCACGTTAATCGCGTCGCCAAGGTAGTCAAGGGCGGTAGACAATTTGGTTTTACAGCACTTACTGTAGTTGGAGATGGTAATGGCAAGGTTGGTTTTGGTCGAGGTAAGGCTAAAGAAGTGCCAATCGCAATTCAAAAAGCGATGGAAAATGCACGCAAAAATATGGCGCCGGTGGCCTTGAACGAAGGCACATTGCATTATGCGATGACAGGAACACATGGTGCTGCAAAGGTCTATATGCAGCCTGCTTCAGAAGGTACTGGAATTATCGCAGGTGGCCCTATGCGCGCAGTCTTCGAAGTTGCTGGTGTACATAACGTACTTGCCAAGTCGATTGGATCAACAAATCCGATTAATGTTGTTCACGCTACTATGAATGCACTGAGAGCGATTGCTTCACCTGAAATGATTGCGGCTAAACGCGGAAAATCGGTTGAAGAAATACTGGATTAGACTGGGTTAGATTAGACATGGCGAAGAAAAAACAAATAAACGTTACGTTAAAGCGCAGTACCAATAAGCGCCTGGCTTCACACATAGCCTGTGTACAAGGTCTGGGCCTGCGTCGAATTGGACACACCGTTACGGTTGAAGATACACCGGAAAATCGTGGCATGGTAAACAAGGTGAGTTATTTACTCGCCGTTGAGGAAGCATAAGATGCGTCTGAATACATTAAAACCACAAACAGGATCAAAACCAGCCGCAAAACGAGTTGGACGTGGTATTGGTTGTGGTTCAGGCAAGACATGTGGTCGCGGCCATAAAGGCCAGAAGTCAAGAAAAGGCGGCTACCATAAAACAGGATTTGAAGGTGGACAGATGCCATTGCAACGCCGTCTTCCCAAGGTTGGTTTTAACTCACGTTTGTCAGCGGTGACAGCTGAAATACGTTTGCAGGAACTTGCAAATGTTGATGCTGATGTTGTAGATCTGGATGCTTTGCTAGCAGCTAATCTAATTTCGAAGAATATCAAGCGAGCAAAAATCATTGATTCAGGGAAGATCGAGAAAGCTGTTTCTGTGAAAGGTCTGGGGTTGACAAAAGGTGCTCGTGCAGCGATTGAAGCTGCTGGCGGGAAAGTTTTAGAGGATTAAATGGCAGCATCTAGCCCTGCAATCCCCGGAGGTATCGCCGGGTTAGGAAAACTGAAAGAGTTGCGTCAGCGACTGTTCTTTCTGTTGGGCGCATTGTTTGTATTTAGAGTGTGTTCGTTTATTCCTGTGCCTGGAATAAATCCGAGTGCTCTGGCGGTAATGTTTGATCAGCAGAGTGGCACCATACTGGACATGTTTAATATGTTTTCAGGTGGTGCGCTGCAAAGGCTGTCAGTGATTGCACTTGGAATTATGCCGTATATATCGTCTTCTATTATTATGCAGTTATTGACTGTCATAGAACCGAGGCTAAAGCAGATAAAGAAAGAAGGTGAGGCAGGCAGGCGCAAGATTACGCAGTATACGCGATATGGCACAGTGGTTTTGTGCACATTCCAGGCATTTGGTGTGGCAACCTTGTTGGAAGGCCAGACAGCAGCTGGTTTGGCTGTGGTAATGGATCCAGGTATTGGATTCAAAATAACCACAGTGATAACACTGGTGACAGGAACAATGTTCCTGATGTGGTTGGGTGAACAAATCACTGAACGTGGTGTTGGTAATGGTATTTCCATGATCATCTTCGCAGGTATTGTCGCGGGATTACCCTCCGCGGTGGCTGGAACTGTCGAATTGGCCAGAACAGGTGAATTGCATATGTTGGCTGTATTTGCATTGTTTGCCTTAGCCATTGTTGTCACAGGTTTTGTTGTGTTTGTTGAAAGAGGCCAACGAAGAATAACCATCAACTATGCAAAGAAGCAGGTTGGACGTAAACAATATGCTGGACAATCCAGTCATTTGCCGTTGAAGCTGAATATGGCAGGTGTGATTCCACCGATATTTGCTTCCAGTTTGATTCTCTTTCCTACCACCATCGCTGGTTGGTTTGGTCAGAGTGAAGGGATGCGCTGGTTACAGGATATATCGACAATGGTCTCACCTGGTCAGCCGATTTATGTATTGATGTACGCGGCGGGTATTATATTTTTCTGTTTCTTTTATACGGCGATCGTTTTCGATCCAAAAGAAACAGCTGATAATTTGAAAAAATCCGGTGCCTTTATCCCGGGCATGAGACCAGGCGAGCAAACAGCAGCGTATCTGGATAACGTATTAACCAAGTTAACGTTAGCCGGTGCTGTCTATATCACTTCGGTGTGTTTGTTGCCTGAATTTTTGATTGTGAAATTTAATGTGCCTTTCTATTTTGGTGGTACATCATTACTGATTATCGTTGTTGTGGTAATGGACTTTATGTCACAGATACAGGCTCATTTGATGACGCATCAATATGATTCTTTATTAAAGAAAGCCAACTTAAAGAAGCACGGTAGTAAAAGATAATTGGTATAGGTTAAGGGTTGTTGGAGAACTAAGATGAAAGTAAGAGCATCCGTTAAAAAAATCTGTCGTAATTGCAAGATTGTACTCCGTAAAGGTGTTGTCAGAGTTATATGTACTGACCCTAGACATAAGCAGCGCCAAGGTTGAGAAAATATTAAATGGTTGAGAAAAGGTTTACTGGAGAAATAAATAAATGGCGCGTATAGCTGGTGTAAATATACCCGATAATAAGCATCTGGGCATTGCCTTGACCTATGTCTATGGCATT
Source organism: Gammaproteobacteria bacterium (assembly GCA_047517145.1). Taxonomy (GTDB): domain Bacteria; phylum Pseudomonadota; class Gammaproteobacteria; order Eutrophobiales; family Eutrophobiaceae; genus SMWN01. The sequence goes on along the minus strand of JAKZTI010000107.1, from coordinate 5,976 downwards.
GGTCAAACACGTTCCCGCGATATATGTGATGCGACAGGACTCAAGGGTGATACCAAAGTCAGAGAGTTAACAGAAGGCGATTTAGACAAAATTCGATCTGAAATTACCAAGTATGAAGTGGAAGGTGATCTGAGACGTGAAGTCTCAATGAATATCAAACGCTTGTTGGATCTTGGTTGTTATCGGGGCATTCGTCATCGTCGTGGCCTGCCTCTCAGAGGGCAGAGAACACGAACCAACGCAAGGACACGTAAAGGTCCACGCAAACTTATTAAGAAATAATCAGCGACAGGTTAGCAAAATATGGCAACTCCAAGCTCCAAGAGCCGAAAGAAAGTTAAAAGAACAGTGATTGATGGCATGGCCCACATTCACGCTTCATTTAACAATACAATTATTACTATTACAGACCGTCAGGGTAATACACTGACATGGGCAACCGCCGGTGGCAGTGGTTTTCGCGGTTCTCGTAAAAGTACTCCCTTTGCAGCGCAGATCGCATCCCAGAAGGCAGGTGAAATGGCATTAGAATTTGGCATGAAGAGTCTGGAGGTTTTCATTAAGGGCCCAGGGCCTGGTCGAGAATCTGCTGTGAGAGCTCTGAATGCTGTTGGTTTCAAAATTACAAATATTACCGATGTGACGCCCGTTCCTCATAACGGTTGTCGTCCACCAAAGAAACGTCGTGTATAGGACGAATGGAGTAAAATTATGGCGCGTTATCTAGGTCCAAAGTGTAAATTAAGTCGACGTGAAGGGACTGATCTGTTTTTGAAAAGCAGAGCAAGGTCTATCGACTCTAAATGTCATATTGACAAAATTCCTGGTGATAAGGGAACGCGTCAAAAGCGTTTATCAGATTACGCACTACAGCTAAGAGAAAAACAAAAGCTGCGTCGTATCTATGGTATTTTGGAAAAACAATTCCGTTCTTATTATAAGGAAGCCGCAAGACGTAAAGGATCTACAGGTGAAAATCTGTTAAGTATTCTGGAATCTCGTCTTGACAATGTTGTTTATAGAATGGGTTTTGGTGTCACACGTAATGAAGCACGCCAACTGGTGAGCCACAAATCTATTTTGGTTAATGGCAAAAGCGTTAATATCCCTTCATTTCAGGTGAGTGCTTCTGATGTTATTTCCATTCGTGAGAAGAGTAAGAAGCAGGTTCGAATTCAGGATGCTTTGGCAATAGCAGAGCAACTGACATTCCCTGAATGGCTGGATGTAAATATCAAAGCGATGGAAGGAACTTTCAAGTCGGTTCCAGAGCGAAGTGAATTACCAGCGGAAATAAATGAACAATTAGTCGTTGAGCTTTATTCTAAATAGTTAGGTGCTGTGCGGTTACGGTTAAGTGCCAAGTGGTTAAATGAAAGGATAGGAACATATTATGTCTGTAGCATTTAGTGAAATATTAAAACCACGTCGTGTTGACGTAGATCCAGTCAATGATTTCAGCGCGAAGATTACCATCGAACCGCTTGATAAGGGTTTTGGCCATACATTAGGCAATGCACTTCGCCGTGTATTACTGTCTTCTATGCCTGGATGTGCTGTTACCGAAGTTGAAATAGATGGTGTATTGCATGAATACACCACGATAGAAGGTGTGCAGGAAGATGTGATAGATATTTTGCTCAATCTTAAGGGATTGGCAATCACCATGCATGCCAAGGATGAAGCAATCTTAACGTTAAGGAAAAGTGGTGCTGGTGAAGTAAAGGCCGGTGATATTACGGTTGATCATGATGTTGAAATAGCCAATCCTGATCATGTGATTGCTAACCTGACTAAAGCAGGCGAGTTAAGCATGAGAATCAAGGTTGAAAGAGGCCGAGGTTACAAGCCGGTAGTTATCGGCGGTGATGAAGAAGATCAGGCTATTGGTCGATTGAAACTAGATGCCTCATTTAGCCCAATCCGTCGTGTCTCTTATGAAGTCAAAAGTGCACGTGTTGAGCAGCGGACAAATCTGGACATGCTGGTGCTTGAGATTGTGACCAATGGCACCATGGATCCTGAAGATGCAGTACGTGAAGCCGCAGGTATTCTTCGTAGTCAACTGGCTGTGTTTGTTGATCTGGAAGCAGAAGAAGCCATTGAAGCCAGTGCTAGTAAAGAACCTGAAATTGATTCAATATTACTGCGACCAGTAGATGATCTGGAGTTGACCGTACGTTCCGCAAATTGTTTGAAAGCAGAAAGTATTTATTACATTGGTGATTTGATTCAACGGACAGAGGTTGAATTATTAAAAACACCAAATTTAGGTAAGAAATCACTTACTGAGATCAAGGATGTATTGGCATCACGAGGTCTTTCATTGGGGATGCGCCTGGAAAACTGGCCACCACAGAGTTTGACTGATACAAAAGAAACAGCTCCTGTTGGGGGATTAGAGAGAATGTTCAATGCGACATCGTAAAAGTGGAAGAAAATTAAATCGCAATAGTTCACACCGTAAGGCTATGTTTAGAAACATGGCGGTGTCGCTGATGCAACTTGAAATTATCAAGACAACGTTGCCAAAAGCAAAAGAGCTACGTCGTGTTGCAGAGCCGTTGATTACCATGGCAAAGACTGATTCAGTGGCCAAACGGCGCCTGGCATTCTCACGCCTTCGTGATAGAAGTGTGGTGAGCAAATTATTTAATGAATTAGGTCCCAGATATAAAGAACGTCCAGGTGGTTATTTACGTATCCTGAAATGCGGTTTCCGCCCAGGCGATAAGGCCCCAATGGCAATTGTAGAGCTGATGGGCAGGCCTGTTGGCGATGTTGATGCAGAAGTTGTTACTGCTGAAGATTGATAGTTACCATTTATTATTAATACTAAAACCGGGCAATGCCCGGTTTTAGTTTATATGGGCAATAGATAACTAGCAGGATACTGTTGAGTACTAGGCTTTATTAGCAGGCATGTGTAACAATCAAATAATATGAAATCAATCCGTAATCTATTCTCTGTAATTCTTGGGACATTAGTTTTTACAGTCAGTTTCAGTATTTACAGTGCTGATCTGAATAGTCTACCCAAGACAGTCCAGAGTATCTTCAAGAACTATAAGCTGCCTGAAGATTCTTTGAGTCTATATATCAAGGAAATAGATGAACAACAGCCTCTGCTTGTTCTGAATGGTGATACGCCACGCAACCCTGCATCCAGTATCAAGATAATTACTACTTTTGCTGCCCTTGAACTTCTGGGCCCTACCTATACCTGGCAAACCAGTTTTTATCTGGATGGGACACTTAATAACGGCACGCTTGATGGTAATTTAATCATGCAGGGTGGGGGTGATCCGTTTCTGGTCAGAGAAGCCTTCTGGCATATTTTATTTACCTTACAGTCGAAAGGTTTGAAACACATCAAAGGTGATTTTTTGATTGATGACGGAGAGTTCGAAGACGAGACAGGATCACCCGGGGACTTTGATAAAAGACCATACCGGGCATACAACGTGTTTCCTGATGCAGCACTGGTTAACTTCCAGGCGCATCAATTTAATTTTGTGCCGCAAAAGGATGGCCTGCATATCTATGCTGATCCTCCCGCTGCGACAATGAAAATAATCAACAAAGTGAAGCTAAGTAAAGGACGATGCAGAGGCAAGTATCGACATCTGAAGTATGATATCGCCAGACAAGGAGAGAATACTGTCGTTACATTTTCAGGAGATTATCCGGTCTCTTGTGGTGATCAGCATTTATTGCGCACCATGGTTCCAAATGATCAATACATCTATGGCGTATTCAAATCACTCTGGGAAAACATGGGCGGAACCATTACAGGGACGGTTGGGAAAACCAGTATCAACGGAAAAAAACCTTTCTACGTGGCGACATCAAAACCACTGAGTGAAATTATTACCTACATCAATAAGTACAGTAATAATGTCATGGCACGACAATTGTTATTGACGTTAGGTAAGGAGAAGCTTAAATCCAAAAACAAGGAAGGCAAGGGAAGCAAAATCCTGGGTCGACAAGCGATAAAGGAATGGCTGTTGGCTATTGGTATTCCTGCACCAGAATTAGTACTGGATAATGGTTCAGGATTATCACGCAAGGCAAGAGTCTCTGTGACAACCATGGGGAAAATATTAGAATACGCTCATAAGAGTCCCTACCAGCCGGAGTTTATGGCTTCATTACCCATGCTAGGTGTGGATGGGACGGCACGTAAGCGTTTAAACGGAAATATTCCTGAGGGTAAAATAAGAATTAAAACAGGGTTATTAAATAACGTTAGAGCAATGGCGGGTTATGTGTCTAGTGCCAGTGATAAGCGTTATGTTGTGGTTGCTATACAAAATCATTCCGGGATTCAGAATGGGATTGGCACGCAGGTGCAGGATGAGATTTTGAAGTGGTTGTATAAACAGTAGTTGATTTGTAGGTTCCCGCACCTACAAGCGGTTTATTACTCTTCGTCATTCTGGCGAATGCCAGAACCCAGTCAACAACCGTCATTCCCGTGCAAACGGGAATCCAGTAAATACCCGGTTATCTTTGTTTCTTTTTAGAATTGATTTCGCCCTTATGGCGAGTACCTTCTTTTTGCATGCCCAAAAAGAAGGTACGAAGAAAAAGGGCACCCCGATATCGTATCCCCAAAAAGAAAATTGGGGATACCCTCACAGCTTCATGATTTATTAAGATCGCATAAACAAGACTTCCTCGACTCTGTCTCCTGATTCGTTCTACCTCCTGCATCCATGCAGTCGTGTCTTGGTTACGCTCATTTGAACGTCCTGTTCAAATGCCCTTAAAATCACTCAACTATTTGGTACGATATAAGGGGATAAAAATAACGCCCAGCCCAGCGGCTGGCAAAGCTGGCAAGTAATTGCGAAGCAATTTGAGTGACAGGTTTGACAGTCCGTTGCTACTGCTTGTTAGCTCATTTTTCATCAATTACTTTGTACATTCTATTGTTTGCATCAATGCAAACCGATAATAAATCCTGAACTTCATTAATGTCGTAAATTGCTTCAGGATGCTGCGTTGGGTTTCTAAAGGATAACCGTATGTTATCAAGATGATTGTTTAACGTTGAATGGACCTTTGTTTTATTTCTCTTCCTTAAGTCTTGTACTATGGGTCCCCACATTTCAGATTTTATCCGATTCTGCCTAACCATAGACTTGTAGTAATACCTAAGGTTAGCTTCTGTTCCCCTAAGTGTATGAAATGCAGCTGCCGTAGGTCTGTCAAAAGCTATACATTTTCCAGCCTCTTCAAAGTCATATTTGGCGATATCTGGGAAATTTTCATATGTGTTCGGTGAAAATAGTGAGGCTATATCCCCCATTATTTTATCGGAGTCCAATCTTTTCGGTGTTGTGATAAATGCATATACTCCCTGTATTTCAGCATCTAAAGTCATTCGGAGATCGGTCATAACTTTACTAAGTTTTCTAGCTTGTTCAGCACTTAGCTTTTCTACTTCGAGCTCTCTCATTTCTTCCAAGAACTCGGATAGTTTCTTCGATGCTCTGTACGTAACTTTTAGTTCAAGCTTCTCAAGATTACCTAGAAATCTCTCAATGTTTGCTTCAACATGGTTATCACCGGTAAATGAGCTCCCAACTTTCACATCCTGGAGGAACCTCATTTGAGTTCCAAAGACGTAGTAACTAACTATGCTTTTTTTAATCAATATACTTCTCCGATGTATCGAGAGCTAACTAGGGTTTAAGGGACACTTTGTCCGCTAAAGTACTATAGGTGTATTGAAGAGAATTCATTAAAACCCTCCATGTTTTAACTAGATGGGAGTGATTCTCAGTATAGTCCCCCTATGTCTAAACTGTCTACTTTGTCAGTGACGCAATTTATATTCATTTTAATTTTTCTTGCAGCAATTCATTCACTTGTTTTGGATTGGCTTTGCCTTTGGATTGTTTCATGATTTGTCCGACGAAGAAGTCAATGAGTTTACCTTGTTTTTCTACAGGTGCTTCTTGATAT
>JAKZTI010000106.1:0-16108 GCA_047517145.1 Gammaproteobacteria bacterium | reverse complement strand
TACTTTCTGTTTCCTGGTACGTGGGCGAGTGATTTTTTGTAAGTGGTCACCTAAATTCGACAGAGCTTCATCAAGTTTTCGCGCAATCTCTTGTTTTTCACTTTTATCTTTAATTGCCTCACCTGATTTATCCAGGACAATATAGGTATCCAGTGTGTATCCATGTGTTGAGGCTATAACTCTGGCATCAACAATAGTCAGGCCAAATTGATCGAGGATATGTGTTGTTGTCGCAAAAATATTGTCCCGGTTCTCCATGTACACAAAAATTTCTGTGCCGCCTCTAATGGGTTGTTGACGAACCTTGATTAAAGGATATTGCTGTTTGGTATTATCTGCAATTGCGTTGGTATGCCATGCAATTTCATCGGGAGAGTAGCGAATAAAATAATCTTCACCTAATGATGCCCAGTGCTGGTCAACATCAAATTTTGATATTGTCCGTTTACTTACTAGTGCCAGTGCGGAGTGTTTGGTTTTCTTGATGCGGTCTTCTTTATTGAATGGATTCTCCAGACCTCGTCTGAGTGCACGTGTCGTCTCAGTGTATAGCTGACTAAATAATGAGTCTTTCCAGGCATTCCAGAGCTCAGGGTTGGTGCCATTAACATCAGCAACGGTCAATAGATACAGATAATTCAGGTGTTCCCGATCTCCCATTACTATCGCAAATTTATTGATGACTTCTGGGTCATTGATATCTTCACGCTGTGCTGTTTTTGACAGGATCAGATGGTTTTCAACCAGCCAGCCGACAAGATTTGCGTCATACGTGCCTAGCCCGTGCCGTTTACAAAAATCGACGGCATCTTTTACGCCCAACTTTGAATGATCACCTTGTCGACCTTTAGCGATATCGTGGAACAAGCCTGAAAGATAGAGCAGTTCCTGTTTTGGTAATTTTCTCAAAATTTTATGACACAGTGGATAAGTATCAGCATATTCTGGTAGCCCAAAAAGACGCATATTCTGAATCACAAAAAGGATATGTTCATCGACACTGTAAACATGGAACAGGTCAAATTGCATTTGCCCCTCAATTTGGCCAAAGGCGGGCAGATATTTACTAAGTATGCCGTAACGGTGCATACGTCGAAGTTCGTGGCCAACATATCTGGGTTGACGAATGATTTCCATGAACAGGCTTTTATTACGAATATCATTTCTGAAATCTTCATCAATCAGGTATAGATATTCTCGTATCAGGCGAATGGTACTGGCTCGAATACCCTTGATAGACACGCTTTGTTGCTTGATCAGAAATATCTCAAATAATGCAAAGGGGTACCATTCAAACACCTGGTCATGACAAACTTCAATAAAATCATTACGAATCTGAAAACGTTTGTTGACGGGTTTAATTTTTTGTCTGCGCGTCGCATAGATGATCTCTTCCTGGAAATGCTGTAACAGCATTTCGTTAAGTCGATTTAATTCGCGTACCATCTGATAATACAGTTTCATGAATTGCTCAACGCCGCTGTTATCATCAGCATGAAAACCGAAGACTTCCGCGATGTGGCGTTGACGATCAAACAAAAGTCTGTCGTCATGCCTGCCCGTTAAATTGTGCAAGGCATAGCGAATACGCCAGAGAAATGTCTGGCCTGCTTTGAGCCTTAGATATTCTTCTTCAGTCAGAAAATCATGTTTAACCAGATCATGCAGGCTCTCAACATCAAAATGTCGTTTGGCGACCCAGCCAATCATCTGGATATCTCTTAATCCACCAGGGCTCTCCTTGATATTTGGTTCCAGGCTATGTTCTGTATTGGCATATTTTTCATGGCGTTCGACCTGTTCTTGCAACTTGGCCTTGAAAAATTTCTTGGTCGGCCAGATCTTTTTTGGACCGGTTTTGTTACGCATGGAATCGAATAATGTGGAGTCACCTGCTAAAAGACGCGCTTCCATGATGTTTGTGGCCACGGTGATATCAGCCCTGCCTTCAGAAATACAGTCTTTTACGGTACGCACGCTTTGACCCACTTCAAGGCCAACGTCCCATAAAAAGGTCAGGAACTGCTGGATTTGCTTATTCGTTTCTTTATCACTTCTGGATTTTTCCAGAATCATCAGATCAATATCAGAGGCAGGATGAAGTTCACTCCGGCCATAACCACCTACTGCTAGCAAGGCCAGATCTTCACAACTGATCATAGATTGCCAGGCATGAATTAGAAGCTGATCAATAAATTCTGCACGTTTATGTACGAGTTCTACAACAGTTCGTCCGGTATCAAACGCGTCGTTTAATGCTTGGGTTCCTTCATGCAAGGTATTCTTGAAAACATCAAGTGGGGAGGCGCTAGATCGTAATTCTTCTGTGAAACAATCGTTGTCGAACAGAAATATTTCTTTTCTGGAGGCACCCTGAATGCTAATAGGCATTAAATTAAAAAACCTCTTCGTCTCGTCTGGTCAGAACTTCGTGGCCATCAGCGGTCACAAGAATGGTGTGTTCCCATTGTGCAGAGAGGCTTCGGTCTTTAGTGACGACAGTCCATTCATCGGGCAGTAATTTGACATGACGTTTGCCCATATTAATCATCGGCTCAATTGTAAATATCATGCCTTCTTCGATGATTAAGCCGGTGTCCTTCTGCCCATAATGCAGCACCTGAGGATCTTCATGGAATTCTCTGCCAATACCATGGCCACAATATTCACGAACCACCGAATAATTACTGCTTTCTGCATGTTGTTGAATTGCGTGGCCAATGTCGCCAAGGCGTACCCCGGGTTTCACCATATCAATGCCGAGTTTCATGCATTCATAGGTAATTTGCACCAGTCTTTTAGCTCTTATTGAAGGTTCTCCGACAAAAAACATCTTGCTGGTATCCCCATGATAATCATCCTTGATGACAGTGATATCGATATTCATGATGTCCCCACTTTTCAGTTTTTTGTTCCCAGGGATGCCATGGCAAATGACATGATTGACCGAGGTACAGATAGATTTTGGGAATCCTCGATAATTCAGGGGGGCAGGGATAGAATTCTGTTCATCAACGATAAAATCATGGCAGATCTGGTTCAGCTCATCAGTCGTCATTCCTGCCTGAACATGGGGCTCAATCATCTGTAGCACATCGGCAGCTAGACGGCCTGCAATGCGCATTTTTTCAATCTCATCAGGTGTTTTGATGGTAATGGGCATGTATTTCTCTGGATCTGGTCTATAAACGAGCTAAGCGATTGTTCCCAATAGTCTTCTATGTTATAAAGCGCCCGCAGTTTCGCAAATTAATGTCACACGCACAACTACAACTATGTATTGGGTGCCGAAAGGTTGGTACATGGTGTGTGCGGAGGCGCAACCCTAACTGGAGAGAATTAAATGTCAAATGTCACCATGCGTGAGATGCTGGAGGCTGGTGTCCACTTTGGTCACCAGGCTCGTTACTGGAACCCCAAGATGGCGCCGTACCTGTTCGGTCAACGCAACAAGATCCATATTATTAACCTTGAACAATCCCTGCCGATGTACGGTGAAGCCGTTAACTTTTTAAGTAAACTGGCAGCCAAGAAAGGCAAAATTATGTTCGTCGGAACCAAGCGTACCGCTCAAAATGTGATTCAGGAAGAGGCCCTTCGTTGCGGTATGCCCTTTGTAAATCGTCGCTGGTTGGGTGGTTTATTGACCAACTATCAAACGGTCAAGCAGTCAATTAACAGAATGAAGAGCCTGGAAGCCAAGGAAGAAGACGGCACATTGGAAAAGATGACAAAAAAAGACCAACTCCGACACAAACGAGAACTGGAAAAATTGTCACGTGGCCTGTCAGGGATTAAGGATATGGGCGGCTTGCCAGATGCGTTATTCGTTGTCGATGTAGGTTACGAAAATATTGCAGTAAGCGAAGCCAAGAAATTGGGTATTCCTGTTGTAGGTGTTGTTGATAGTAATAATAGTCCGGATAATATTGATTACGTTATTCCTGGTAATGACGACGCAATTCGATCAATTCGTCTATATGCCAAGGGCATTGCTGATGCGATTCTTGAAAGTCGTGCTGCAACAGCTCATGTTGGCGCCGGCAAAGAGGATGATTTTGTTGAGCTGGATGAGTCTGGTGAACCAATCATTCAGGAAATTGCTGACAAAGCTGAAAGCAAAAAACCAGTGGTCAAAAAGAAGGTGACCAGGAAAAAAGTAGCCAAAAAGAAAACCGTGAAAACGGCTCCAACTGATGGCGATTCTTCAGATGAAAAAGCTGTAGAGGCTAAGGCACCTGCTGAAGCAAAAGTGACCAAGAAGAAGGTTGCTAAAAAGAAGACCAAGAAGAAGGCTGCCCAGAAAAAGGTCAATGTGAAATCTGCTGAAGATAAAGCAAGTAAGGAAGGTGAGGAAGAGTAACAATGGCGATAACAGCTACAACAGTAAAAGAACTTCGCGAGCGCACAGGCGCTGGCATGATGGACTGCAAGAAGGCCTTGCAGGAAACAGATGGTGATATTGAAAAAGCAATTGAGGATATGCGTAAATCCGGAATGGCCAAGGCTGCCAAGAAGGCAGGGCGTGTAGCTGCAGAAGGTCTGCTCGTAATCAAGCAAAATGAAGAAACCGGCCAGTTGGTGATTACAGAAATCAATTCCGAAACGGATTTTGTTGCCAAAGATGATGGCTTCAAAGGTTTTTGCGATCAGGTTGCACGCTGTATATTGGATAATCAGCCTGCAGATATAGATAGCTTAATGGGATGCAATATTGGTGAGCAGACGGTTGAGGAAACACGTCAGCAACTGGTTGCCAAAATCGGTGAGAACACCAGCGTTAGACGTTTTTTACTGATTGATTCAACGCAGGGAATACTTAGTTCTTATCTGCACGGTGTACGTATCGGTGTCATTGTTGAGCTTGAAGGCGGTGATGAAGCCCTGGCAAAGGACGTCGCAATGCATATTGCGGCAAGTAATCCTGTCTGTATTGCAGAAGCTGATGTACCGAAGGATCTACTTGAAAAAGAAAAAGAAATATTGATTGCGCAGGCAGAAGAAAGTGGCAAACCCCAGGAAATCATTGAGAAAATGATTGGTGGGCGGGTTAATAAATTCTTGAAGGGAATTACCTTGCTAGGTCAGCCATTTGTTAAAGATCCTGATCAAACAGTTGGCAAGCTACTTGAGTCTGCCGGTGCCTCGGTTAAAAGATTTATACGTTATGAAGTGGGTGAAGGCATTGAGAAGCGAAATGATAATTTCGCTGAAGAGGTCATGGCCCAGGCGAAAGGAGAATAAGCACTTGTCTAACCCGTCTAAAAAATTGAAATATCGACGGGTTTTGATAAAACTCAGTGGTGAGGCCCTGATGGGTGACGATACCTATGGCATCAGCCCTGAGGTTATCCGTAGAATCGCCGGTGAGATACATGATTTAACCGAGGCTGGTGTTGAAGTCGCCATCGTGATTGGTGGTGGCAATATATTCCGCGGCGCAGGATTAGCAGCTGCGGGCATTGACCGGGTGACGGGTGATCACATGGGCATGCTGGCTACTGTGATTAACTCGCTCGCGATGCAGGATGCACTGGAGCGCTTGGGTGTCATTGCCAGAGTTATGTCTGCAATTTCAATCAATGAAATATGTGAAGACTATATTCGTAGAAAAGCGGTTCGTCACCTTGAAAAAGGGCGAGTCGTTGTCTTTGCTGCAGGCACAGGTAATCCTTTCTTTACCACTGATTCTGCTGCAAGTCTTCGCGCTATAGAGATAAATGCTGATCTGCTTATAAAAGCAACCAAGGTAGATGGTGTTTACTCGGCTGATCCAGTTAAAGATAAAAATGCTAAGCGCTATGATGTACTAGCTTATGATGCAGTTCTGGATCAGAAATTAGGTGTTATGGATGCTACAGCGATAGTTCTATGTCGTGAAAATAATATGCCACTACGTGTGCTGGACATGACACAGGCGGGCTCGATGATGCGGGCTGTTCAGGGATTAAACGAAGGGACATTAGTGACCAGTAAGTAAACTATTCGAATAATAATAGAGAGAAAATTCCAATGATTGACGATATATATAAAGATGCCGATCAGCGCATGCTCAAGAGTTTGGAAGTGCTTAGACAGGAATTAAGCAAAATACGCACAGGCCGTGCACATCCCAATCTACTGGATCATGTCATGGTCAATTTTTATGGTACTAAAGTTCCGTTAAATCAGGCTGCGAATATTGGCGTGCAGGATGCACGAACCCTAAGTGTCACTGCCTTCGATAAAAATACCATTCCGGACATTGAAAAAGCAATTATGAATGCAGATTTAGGCTTAAATCCTGTCACGGCGGGTGAAGTGATTCGTGTTCCATTACCGGTACTCACTGAAGACAGGCGTAAAGAATTGATACGAGTAGTCCGAGGGGAAGCCGAAAAAGGCAAAGTTGCGATACGTAATATTCGACGTGACGCAAACCACACCTGTAAGGGTCTTCTTAAAGAAAAAGAAATTTCAGAAGACGAAGATCGAGGTGCCGAAGACAGGATCCAGAAGCTCACAGATCGTAACATCCAGGAAGTAGACAAGCTTCTGTCAGAAAAAGAAAAGGAAATGATGGAAGTATAGTCGCAGTAGATAGCTCACATTAAAATGGCTAATAAACAGGCATTGCGCAGTAACAAAGATAATTTGCCCAGGCATCTTGCGATTATTATGGACGGTAATGGTCGATGGGCAAAACAGAGAGGATTACCTCGAGTTGCAGGGCACAGGGCAGGTGTTAAAGCACTGCAGAAGATAGTTAACTTTAGTGCCACAGAGGGTATAGAAATATTGACGGTCTACGCCTTCAGCAGCGAGAACTGGAAAAGGCCCCGTAGCGAAGTGTCCATGCTCATGGAATTATTTAATACGTCTTTACAGCAACGTTTTAAGGAACTTCATGATAACAATGTCAGGCTCCGTTTCATTGGTGATCTGTCTTCCTTTCCTGAAAAACTCCGCCAATTAATGACTGACACAGAAGATCTCACGACAAATAATACAGGTCTGGAATTAGTCGTTGCCGTGAATTATGGAGGGAGATGGGATATCACTAATGCTTTTAAAGCGCTAAATAAAAAAATTAGCGCTGAAGGGTTGAAGCTAGAGGATATTTCTGAAGATTTAATTGGTGAATTTATGTGTCTTTCTAATCTTCCAGAGCCCGACCTGTTTATTCGCACAGGTGGTGAAATGAGAATCAGTAATTTTTTGCTTTGGCAACTGGCGTACACTGAACTTTACTTTGATGATTGTTTATGGCCAGATTTTGACAAAGTAAGTTTGGCAAAAGCTCTGCAATGGTACGCTGGACGAGAAAGAAGATTCGGGCGCACCAGCGAACAAATAAAACATGCTTAAACAACGTGTGATAACAGCAATCATACTGGCCAGTGTGATTATCAGTGCAGTTATTTTTCTGCCTACAAAAATACTCGCCCTGATGCTTGCCGTAATTATCTGCGTGGCTGCATGGGAATGGGCCGCTTGTGCCGGTTTTCATACCATGACTCAGAAAGTTGTATATGTATCATTCATTTTGTTATGCATGATAGCCTGCCTGATACTTCTTGATAAACCAATGGTTCTTATAGTCATAGCTTGCGGTTTAATCTGGTGGTTTGTTGCCATGTTTCTGGTGGTTCGTTATCAGATGAATAAAAATATCAATCTATCGTCATGCTTTATGAAAGCTGTGATAGGCGGTGTCATTCTCATTCCTGCCTGGCTAAGTTTGATCTTAATTCACTCAAACACGTATGGTGTCTCGTTGATGCTGTTTTTATTTTTTCTTATATGGTTGGCTGATAGTGCGGCATATTTTTCAGGCAGAAAATTTGGCAGTAAAAAACTTGCAAGCAATGTGAGCCCTGGCAAGAGTTGGGAAGGCGTGTACGGTGCCCTGAGCATGTCATTATTATTCGGAGCGGGCTATGCTTTCTATACAGATATGAAATTCATGGTCGCTGTTTATTTTATTTTATTGGTTTTATTTACAGCGAGTTTTTCAATTATAGGTGATTTAGTAGAAAGTATGTTCAAGCGTATGGCAGGGATAAAGGATAGTAGTAATATTTTGCCTGGTCACGGTGGTGTTCTGGATCGTATCGACAGTCTTACTTCTGCTGCACCTGTATTTTTTGCGGGACTTTGGGCAATGGAGAGAATTTCATGATTGGTCTAACGCTACTGGGTGCGACTGGAAGTATAGGTATCAGTACTTTAGACGTTGTTTCTCGCCACAAAGATAAATATGAAATTGTCGCACTGACTGCAAACCGAAATATTGAATTGCTTATTGGTCAATGTGAAACATGGCAGCCAAAATACGCGGTAATTGCTGATCATGATCTTGCTGATTCGTTAAATAACAGTTTAAAAGAGAAAGGTCTGGATACTGAGGTACTCTCGGGGACAAAAGGCCTGCAGACAGTTGCTGCTTTGGCAGAAGTAGATTATGTCATGGCCGCGATTGTTGGCGCAGCGGGACTATTGCCAACGCTTGCAGCTGCAGAAGCTGGTAAGCGAGTGTTATTGGCCAACAAAGAATCATTAGTCATGTCTGGTAAATTATTCATGGATACCATTTATCAATCTGGTGCTGAACTGTTGCCAGTTGATAGTGAGCACAACGCTATTTTTCAGAGTATGCCGACGAATTATCTGGACGGTTTGTCAAAAACGGGTGTTGAAAAAATACTTTTGACTGCATCAGGAGGGCCATTCAGAACAACGCCTCTTGATGAATTAAAAACAGTCACCCCTGACCAGGCATGTGCGCATCCAAACTGGGATATGGGTAGAAAAATTTCAGTCGACTCTGCAACAATGATGAACAAAGGTCTTGAAGTAATTGAAGCATGTTGGTTGTTTGATACGGATCCTGGGAAAATACAGGTTGTTTTGCACCCGCAAAGCGTTATTCATTCTCTGGTCCAATATGTCGATGGCTCTGTTTTGGCTCAATTGGGAAATCCCGATATGAGAACACCCATCGCACACGCTCTTGCATGGCCTGAACGCATTGATTCGGGTGTTGAATCACTCAACTTATTCGATGTGGCGCATCTTGATTTTGAAATCCCGGATATTGAAAGATTTCCCTGCCTTAGACTGGCTCGTGAAGCAATGACAGCAGGGGGCACATCAACTGCAATACTAAATGCCGCAAATGAAATTGCGGTTGAAGCATTCTTAAACGAACGGATCAGGTATGTCGGGATACCTGAACTGGTTGAAGCAACATTGGAAAATGTTTCCAGGGATGAAGCGGACTCGATTGAAACAGTGTTGGCTGCCGACGCTGAAGCGCGTCTGTTTGCTAATGCATATGCTAAAGATGTACTTGTTTTATAATGGATTTTTTACAACATCTTTTCGCATTTGTTTTCGCCCTGGGAGTTTTAGTAACCTTCCATGAGTTTGGCCATTTTTGGGTTGCACAAAAATGTGGTGTCAAAATATTAACGTTTTCAGTTGGCTTTGGTAAACCACTATGGTCAAGGCGATTGGGTAAAGACCAGTTCGAATTTATTGTCGCAGCCTTGCCTTTAGGTGGTTACGTCAAAATGTTGGACGAACGAGAAGGCAAGGTTGCAGAGTCCGAACTGAATCGTGCGTTCAATAGAAAATCTTTGTCTCAACGAACGGCCATTGTTCTGGCTGGTCCTGTTTTTAATTTTATCTTTGCCATTGTTGCATTCTGGTTCATGTTTATGATTGGTTTGACCGGGTTAAAACCTGTAGTCGGTGAAGTGGAGCATGGCTCTATCGCATATCTGGCCGGTCTCAGTGAAGGTGTTGAGATTATTGCCGTTGATTCTCGAGAAACAAAAACATGGACAATGGTCGTTGATGGCTTTATAAGCAAAATTATTGATGCTGGTAAGGTGAATATTAAAGTTCGTGACGGTTCAGCTGTTAAAATTTTGACTATCAATTTTGAAGGCTTATCAATAGATGACCTGGCAGAGCAGGGATTGTTAAATAAAATTGGCATAACACCCAGGAAATTTAAGGTACCTGCGATCATCGGCGATGTGCATTCAGGGCTACCTGCGGATCAGGCAGGTCTAATTGCAGGAGATTTGATTGTTTCTGCAAATGGCGAAGAAATAGAGGATTGGGTGCATTGGGTCAAATATGTACAGGCTAGCCCAAAGCTTAAAATAAGCATAGAAGTAAAGAGAGATGATGGGTATTTAATCATGGAACTTACCCCGAATGAAAAATCAAGAGATGATGGCACGATCATAGGGTTTATTGGCGCAGCAAATCAGCCTGTCAAACCATTAGAGGAGATATTTGCAAAGGAATCCTATTCATTTATACCGGCTTTTATTCGAGGCGTTGAAAAGACATGGGACATGTCGTGGTTAACATTACGTATGCTGGGCAAGATGATTACAGGTCAGGCATCTGTTAAAAATCTGAGTGGCCCGATAAGTATTGCACAATATGCAGGTGATTCTGCCCAAAGTGGCATCGCGGCGTTTTTGTGGTTCCTCGGTATTGTCAGTGTTAGTTTGGGTGTCCTTAATCTGCTACCCGTTCCACTACTTGATGGCGGACACTTACTGTATTACGCAGTTGAATTTATTAAGGGCAGGGAAGTGTCAGAATCAACACAAATCATCGGTCAACAAATTGGCTTCACATTATTGCTGGGTCTTATGATACTTGTATTTTATAATGACATTGCGCGGCTGATGGGATAAAGCCGCTTTTATCTAATAAGAATATAAAAAACAAGTATATGCAAAAGTTAGCTTATAAATCACTTTATATAGTGTTTTTTTACCTGTTCATGCAAATGAACGCTTATGCTGTGCAGGAATTCGTCATTGAGGATATTCGTGTCGAGGGTTTACAGCGAATTACGCCGGGGACTGTATTCAATTATTTACCTATGAAAGTGGGTGATACCTTTGATGATTCCAGATCCAGTGAAGCTGTCAGGGCATTATTTAAAACCGGGTTCTTTGAAGATGTCAGGTTGGAACGTGATGGAGGAATTCTGGTCTTTATCCTGGTAGAACGTCCTGCAATTGGCAGTATTACCTTAATTGGTAATGAAGATATTCGTAGTGAGGATTTGATAGATAGTTTAAGACAGATAGGTTTTGCCGAAGGCCGTGCCTTTAATCGTTTACAGCTGGAAAAACTGGAACAAGAGTTAACAAGACAATATAACTCTTTGGGAAAATATGCAGTTAGACTGGAATCAACGGTTACTGAACTTGATAATAATCGTGTTGCGGTGACAATTATTGTTTCTGAAGGCGTTGCCGCCAAGATTCAGAAAATCAATATTGTGGGTAACACGATTTATAAAGAAAAAAAATTACTTAAACGTTTCAAGCTGTCTACGCCATCACTCATTTCATTTTATACCAAGAAAGATCAGTATTCTCGTCAGAAATTAAGCGCAGATCTGGAATCTCTTCGCTCATATTACCTGAATAGTGGCTATATTAATTTCAATATTGATTCTACTCAGGTCTCTATCACGCCAGATAAGAAAGCTGTCTACATTACTATTAATATTTCCGAAGGGGAATTGTTTACCGTTTCTGAAGTCAGGTTAACTGGTGATTTGATATTGCCTGAGGCGGAGCTTTCTGATCTTATTAGTGTCAGGCAGGGAGATATATTTTCGCGCAAACAATTAACAAACAGTAGCGATGCCTTAAGCACGCGGTTGGGTAATGATGGTTATGCCTTTGCTAATGTTAACTCAATTCCTGAAATTAATGATGAAGAGCATACTGTCGGAGTCACATTCTTTGTCGATCCGGGTAAACGTGCATACGTAAGGAGGATTACTTTTAGTGGTAACACCAGAACACGAGATGAAATACTCAGACGGGAAATGCGTCAACAGGAAGGTAGCTGGATTGCCACAGAAAAAGTAGATCGCGGTAGAATCAGGCTGCAAAGACTGGGTTTCTTTGGAGAAGTGAATGTTGAAACCCCGGCAGTGGCAGGGACTACGGATCAGGTCGATGTTCATTACACTGTGGAAGAAAAACCATCAGGCAATTTTTCACTAGGTCTCGGTTTTTCGCAGACAGGCGGAATAACATTCCAGACATCAATTGCCCAGGACAATTTTCTGGGAAGTGGCAAAAGAATGAGTTTTACATTCAACAATAGTGAAGTAAACAGACGTTTTGGACTTTCTTACGGTAACCCGTACTACACGATTGATGGTGTCAGTAGAAGCCTGAGTGCCTTTTACCAGGAAACAGATAGTTTTGATGCCAATGTAACCGTTTTTGATAACACAACCTGGGGCGGTAGTGTAGGGTTTGGTATTCCAATTACTGAATTTAATACCTTTTTCACGTCATTGGGCTATGAAAATACCGAGATTGCCTTTGGATTCGGTGCAGCTCAGGAAATATTGGACTTTGTCGCAGATAATGGTGATCAATACAATATATTGAAATGGTCTAATTCACTGTCATTCGATACACGTAACAGATCGATCCTGCCCGATAAGGGTGCTTTGCATCGAATTACTGCAGCATTAGCATTGCCTACACTGGGGGATTCGCTTGAATATTACAAGATTGGTTACAAGACTCAATGGTTTACCTCAATATTTGAAGAGTATGTATTGTCTCTAAAGGGTGCTCTAGCCTATGGTGACTCTTATGGTGATACCAAGGGAGGATTACCATTGTTCGAAAATTTTTATGCAGGTGGCCCAAAATCTGTTCGAGGCTATGAGGAAAATACATTGGGTCCTCTCGATTCGCTTGGTAGACCATTAGGTGGTAATCTCAAGGTGGTCGGTGGTGCTGAAGTCATACTGCCTGTACCGTTCTTTAAAGATATTAAATCAATAAGAATCGCAGGCTTTTTTGATGCCGGTAACGTCTACGGAATTGATGAGGATTTTGATGCCGGGGAATTACGCTACTCGGCGGGAATCAGTGGCATCTGGCTATCACCATTTGGTCTTGTTAGTGCGAGTATTGCACAACCATTTAACGACCAAGCAACAGATCAGATTCAAAATTTCCAATTTACCTTTGGAACCTCTTTCTAGTACGAAAATATGGAGTCGAAACATTGAGAAATATTAAAGTAGCTTTACTGGTAACCCTTTTACTATCAATCTCGGGAATAAACAGTGTTCTCGCAGAGGGACTTAAAATTGGTGCAGTAAACACAATTCGTGTTCTTGAGGAATCACCTCAGGCAATATCAGCCGATGCACTAATCAAAAAAGAATTTTCATCTCGTGATAGAGCGTTAGTTGCTCAGCAAAAAGAGGGCAAAGCAATGGAGGATCGCCTGGCAAAAGACGGCGCCATCATGAGTGAACAGGAACGTAAAAAACTTGAAAGAGATATTATCAGTGCTCGAAGAGATTTGAAAAGAGATCAGGATGAGTTCAGGGAAGATGTCAATTTCAGGTTTAATGAAGAGAGAGCAACGATACAGAAAGAAGTATTTGATGCAATTCAGACTGTTGCTAAAGCAAATGGTTATGATCTCGTGATATTTGATGGGGTTGCCTATGCAAGTGACAAGGCAGATTTTAGTGATCTGGTTATTACCTATCTAAAAGAGAAGCAAGGGCAATAGTGCAGGCATATAAAAAATCTAAGAATGATGACTATTACCCTTGGGAAAATAGCTAGCCATGTCGGTGCAGAATTACATGGTGATCCAGATAATGTAGTTAATGGTCTAGCATCATTACAGTCGGCTAAATCAGGTCAAGTAAGCTTTTTATCAAACCGCAAGTATCGTCGTTATCTGCGACAGACAAAGGCATCAGCAGTAATCATCACTCAAGAAGATCTGGATGAATGTCCAGTATCTGCTCTGGTGGTGGATGATCCGTATTTGACCTATGCCAGTGTCGTCAGTTTGTTCCACCCTGATACTGAATATGTACCGGGAATACATTCCTCGGCAGTCATTAGTCCGTCGGCAAAAATTGATAGTTCAGTATCCATCGGGGCGAATGTTGTCATAGAAGATAATGCGGTGATTGGATCAGGAACCTTTATTGATTCTGGTTGTGTGATCAAGGCTGATGTCACTATTGGCTCGAATACACTATTGTATCCTAATACGGTGGTGTGCCACTCCGTATCAATTGGCAATAGCGTCATATTGCACCCTGGCGTGGTGATTGGGCCTGATGGTTTTGGTATTGCCAATAACAACGGTATCTGGACAAAAATTCCCCAGATAGGAACAGTCATCATTGAAGACGATGTTGAAATAGGTGCCTGTACTTCTATTGATCGAGGTGCACTGGAAAATACAGTGATACAACAGGGTGTTAAAATTGATAATCAGGTCCAAATCGGCCATAACGTTCATATTGGTGCGCACACAGCGATTGCTGGATGTGTTGCTGTTGCAGGCAGTACAACCATAGGAAAACATTGCATGATAGGCGGTATGACCGCAATTGGTGGGCATATTGAGATAGTGGATAATGTCGTTATCACAGCTATGTCTGGTGTCGGTAACTCTATAAAATCACCTGGCATATACTCATCTGGAATACCTGCAACTGAAGCAAGACTATGGAGAAGAATCGTTGCAAGAATAAGAAATCTGGATAAGCTAGGTAAAAAAATTACAAAGCTCGAAGAAGAAATAAGACAAAAGAGATAGTATTGATATTATGAAGACCTTAGATATCCAGGAAATCAAAGAGATTTTACCTCACCGCTACCCATTTCTACTGGTTGATAAAGTATTGGCATATGAGCCGGGAGATTTTTTATCCGCGATAAAAAATATTACCTATAATGAACCCTGTTTCCAGGGACATTTCCCCGAAAAGCCTATTTTCCCTGGTGTTCTGATTATTGAGGCAATGGCACAGGCTACAGCACTTTTAGGCTGTCTATCTATGGATGAAAAACCGGATACCGAATCAATATACTATCTGGTCGGTGTGGATAAGGCCCGGTTTAAAAAAACGGTACATCCGGGCGATCAAATTACGCTTGATATTAAATTTATCAAGCTAAGAAAAAATATCTGGAAATTTTCGGCGACTGCAAGTGTAGATAACAAACTCGTTGCTTCTGCTGAATTATTGACCACCGTCACGGATGATTAAAATTGATTGACGAGCGAGCAGTTGTCGACCCTGGTGCGGTCATTGGAACAAATGTTGAAATTGGGCCCTATTCGGTTATTGGTCCAGATGTGGTAATTGGTGATGACAGCTGGATAGGTCCTCATGTTGTAATTAAAGGGCCAACAATAATTGGTCGATCTAACAGAATTTATCAATTTGCTTCAATCGGTGAAGATCCACAAGATAAAAAATATAGTGGTAACGAGCAATCAACCCTTGAGATAGGTGACGGAAATCTTATTCGGGAATATTGTTCAATAAATAGAGGCACAGAAGGAGGTGGCGGCAAAACAATTATTGGAAATGATAACTGGATTATGGCATATGTTCATATTGCCCATGACTGTTTTGTGGGTAACAGCACTATATTTGCAAATAACGCTACATTAGCAGGACATGTAACAATCGATGACTACGTAATACTCGGAGGCTATACCGGGATACATCAATTCTGCCATTTAGGAAAACATTGTTTTACGGCCGGTTTATCCATGGTAGGCAAGGATGTTCCACCTTTCCTGATGGTCGCGGGCGATAGGGCCAAACCAACTGGACTAAATCGTGAAGGCTTGAAACGCCACGGCTTCACCGCAGAAACGATAAATTTATTACGCAAGGTTTACAAAATAGTTTACCGCAACGGGTTGACAACAAAAGTGGCGATTGAAGAAATAGAAGAGCTTAAATCACAATCGGAAGCCGTTAGAGAATTTTCTGATTTTATAGAAAAATCCAGCCGTGGGATCATACGCTAATCTAGTTTGGTTCTATCTCCAGACGGTTCTATTTCCCGATAATATTCTGAAAAATACATCATGCTTCGAATAGGTATAGTCGTAGGGGAAGCATCGGGTGACCTTCTTGGCGCTAAATTGATACAGGAGTTGAAAGAGAAGTATTCCGATATTGAAGTTGTGGGTATCGGAGGCAAACATCTTATTGAAAATGGATGTCAAAGTCTTTTCGATATGGAGAGACTGTCAGTGATGGGTATTTTTG
>JAKZTI010000105.1:0-17921 GCA_047517145.1 Gammaproteobacteria bacterium | reverse complement strand
AAGTACTTCTGCATCATCAAGTTCACAAAGACTGCCACCGGCATCATTTATAAAATGGTCATAACCATAGACCTGGTGTGCCTTATTTATGAATTCTGGCACATCTTTCATGGTGGCAATTTCTGCCTGGCGGTGTAATTCCTGCCGGTGTTTAAATTCAGTCAGACCAAGCCCTCCCTCTTCAGGGTTTCCTAATTTACCTAAAAAGGTTGATACAGGGTTTAAATTATCCACCGTAATATTATTACGGAGATGCAAAGAATCTGTGCGCATCAGATCTTTTAATAAAGGGATGTGCATCAGTTTCTGTTTAATATTATCCAGGATAGGCTCATCCAGATAACGCGTGCCAATACGATAATCACCTGAATAATGAAACCAGTGATGCTGTCGTAACATGCAGGCGAGACGCGTCTTCCCTACCCCGGACATGCCGAGCAAGGTGATCGCTTTTTTATCCCATGCTTTAAATTTCTGACCGCTTAATTTCACTGGAGTATATCCATTAATAATTTGCTTGCAGATGCTACCTTATGCTGAGAATCTCATAAAGCAGAAAACACTGTTTTTATTAATGTTTTTCTTAAGATGAACTTATTTGTAAAATGCAATATTACGTTCGTGAAAGGAACAATTAACCCCGATCATCAAGAATATCTATTCCCTGGGGCGGTTCGAAGTTAAATATACTATCGTCCATTTTTTTATTAAGGACTTCTTCCGTAAAGTCGATACGTGTCACCTGTCCAAGGTTATCGAACATCACCATCATGCCTAGTTTGTCCTTTTCGAAACCAAGTCGAATGCTGTTGTATTGGCTTTCTATATCTCTTGGTGTGAGTTCTATCCAGTCAAATTCTTCAATATTTCCCAGTTCGATAATAATGAACTGTGCATCAAGATCTTCATATGATCCAAAAATGGCGGAAGGTGTGTTCTCTATTGAAGTTGAAAAGTCTCTAATAGTCACCTGTTCCAGATCTTCATCATAGAACCACAATGTGTCTCCATTAGTGACAATCGTTTGTGTATAAGGAATTTTATAATCCCAACGAAATTTATCCGGGCGATTTAAAAACACAACGCCGCTAGTACTTTCCAGTTCTATTCCCTGATCGTCTACCAGTGTTTGTTTGAAATTAGCTTCCAGTGTCTGCATATTGCCGAGAAAACGTTTAAGGATATCTTCATCACTGCTTTCTGCATAACTTGCCGTTGCAAACAACAACAACGCGAATATTTTTATCATTTTCATAGGAGTGTTTGACTGAATATATTTATGAAGTTGCAACATGAGAATTAGTCAATCGGTGGCGGTGGCGCTGCCAATACTTCACGACTACCATTGGATCCAGTCTGACTCACCAGACCACTGCGCTCCATTTCTTCAATGATCCGTGCGGCACGGTTGTACCCGATTTTCAAACGACGTTGTACATAGGAGATAGAAGCCTTCCTGGTTTCTGTAACAATTTGTACGGCTTCGTCATAGAGTGGATCCATTTCATCTGAAGCTCTATCAATTCCTGCAACAGCTTGTGCCCCGCCTTCTGCAGGCCCCTTGAGAATATCGTCATTATAAGAAGGTTCGCCTCTTGATTTGATGTTTTCAACAACGGCGTGTACTTCATGATCATCAACAAAAGCACCATGTATTCTTTCCGGAATACTGGTACCTGCCGGTAGATAAAGCATATCTCCATGCCCCAATAAAGTTTCCGCGCCCATTTGATCAAGAATTGTTCTTGAATCGACCTTTGATGAGACCTGAAAAGCAATGCGGCTAGGAATGTTTGCCTTAATCAAACCCGTAATCACATCGACTGACGGTCTTTGCGTTGCCAGGATCAGATGTATCCCTGAAGCTCTGGCTTTTTGTGCCAATCTTGCGATCAATTCTTCAACCCTTTTACCCGTCGTCATCATCATGTCTGCGAGTTCATCAACGATGACGACAATAAAGGGTAGGTTCTCTAAATAACGTACAGGATCGTCTTCACTGATCGGCCTATATGTTGGATCAGGAATCGGATCTCCACGCCCACTCGCCTCTTCAACTTTACGATTGTAACCGGTGATATTGCGTACACCCACTGAAGCCATTAATTTATACCGACGTTCCATCTCAGCAACACACCAACGTAATGCATTTGATGCTTCTTTCATGTCGGTCACAACAGGTGCTAATAAATGGGGTATCCCTTCATAGACAGAAAGCTCAAGCATCTTTGGATCGATCATGATCAAACGAATATCTTTTGGTGTGGACTTGTAAAGTAAACTCAGAATCATTGCGTTCAAGGCGACCGATTTACCAGAGCCTGTGGTACCAGCAACTAACAGATGCGGCATTTTGCCCAGGTCTGCAACAACCGGTTGACCACTAATATTTTTACCAAGCCCAATCGTCATGCTTGATTTCATTGCATCGTATTCTTTTGATCTGAAGATATCGCTCAGTGCAACAAGTTCTCTATATTCATTGGGTATTTCCAGGCCGATGACAGATTTACCCGGAATAACATCTACCACACGAACGCTGACAACAGATAAAGAACGTGCCATATCCTTGGCCAGGCTGATTATCTGACTACCTTTGACACCCGGTGCAGGCTGTATTTCAAAGCGCGTGATCACTGGTCCAGGCAAAACCTCTACGACTTGAGCGTCAATACCAAAATCTTTTAGCTTAAGTTCGACCTGTCGTGAAACGGCTTCCAGCGATTCGCGAGAGTATTGTCCTTTAGGTGCCGGTGCTGTATCGAGTAAATCCAGCGGCGGTAAGGCAGTATCGACAGGCAGTTCGAATAAATTAACCTGTTTTTCTTTTTGTTCCCTGGCACTGACTTCAAACTCGGAAATACTTGGATCGATCTTGACTGGTGCCCTGCCTTCAATTCTTTCTTTCTCAACTTCTAAAACAGCCTCCCTCTCACGTTTAGCCTGTCTCCCCAGTTCGTGGTCCTGTCTAAGCTCGCGCAGACCTGAGATAAAATCCAGCAACTTAAAAGTCCAGTATCCTGTGGTATCCATGAACCACAACCAGGAAAAATCCGTAAATAGTGTCACACCGATAAGAGACATCGTCAGTAATAAGAGTGTGCTGCCGGTATGTCCAAAGCTTGAGCCAAAGGAAGATCCTAGTGCATCTCCAAGAATTCCACCGGCACCTTTAATCTCCAGCGGCAAGCCATCGCCGACACGAAAGTGTAGCCATGCCAAACCGCAGGCCCCAATGAGCGCCAATATAAATCCCACAGAGCGTATGGCATAGTGCCCATAATTCATCGGTTCTTCATTTTGTATGGATTTAAAGATTCGCCAACCGCTATAGGCGAGAATGAATGGAAAGGTATAACCAAGATAACCAAACAGATATAACAGGATATCTGCTACCCATGCGCCAACAATGCCGGTGTTATTCTGAATCACGTCTACGGAGGCTGAATGTGACCAGGCAGGATCTCCAGGGTAGAAGCTTGAAAGCGCTATAAACAAGAATATCGAAACTGCGGCAAGACAAATGACGCTAACTTCTCTGA
Organism: Gammaproteobacteria bacterium; assembly: GCA_047517145.1. Taxonomy (GTDB): domain Bacteria; phylum Pseudomonadota; class Gammaproteobacteria; order Eutrophobiales; family Eutrophobiaceae; genus SMWN01. The sequence continues at coordinate 14,379 of JAKZTI010000105.1, read as the reverse complement.
AATTTTTCAGTATTTGACTGCTAAGCGGTCTTTCAGGGGTTTGTTTACGTTTCGCCTGTACCATTTAACCTTGCTATCCAATAAGCTTAAAGTTGATTAATTAAAAACTACCCTATTATCATGTTTAATAAGAATTATTTCCATATCAAAATTGAATATTTCATGATAAAAAAGCTTGAATTAACCGTTTTGCCAGTCGTTCTGGATTAACGTAATATATCGCTCCTTTATCTGCCCTGTAATTTCCCATTTCGGAGTTGAAAATGAGCGAAAACAAACATTGTCGTCTATTAATTCTGGGATCAGGCCCAGCAGGTTACACGGCTTCTCTATATGCTGCACGCGCTAACCTCTCTCCAGTATTGATTACCGGTATTGAACAAGGCGGTCAGTTAATGACAACAACGGATGTGGATAATTGGCCGGGAGATATTGAAGGTCTGCAAGGACCAGAATTAATGTTACGCATGCTGAATCACGTTGAACGATTCGATACAGAAGTGATTATCGATCAGATTCATACCGCTGAACTAAATGTAAAACCTTTTAAGTTGATAGGTGATTCAGGAACGTATACCTGCGATGCATTAATTATCTCGACAGGAGCTTCAGCAAAGTATCTTGGAATGCCTTCAGAAGAAGCCTTCAAAGGAAAAGGTGTTTCTGCATGTGCAACCTGTGATGGATTTTTCTATCGCGGACAAGAAGTCGCAGTCATCGGTGGTGGTAATACCGCCGTCGAAGAAGCTTTATATTTATCCAATCTTGCTTCAAAGGTAACCGTGGTTCACCGTCGCGATCAATTTCGCGCTGAAAAAATACTTGCTTCACGCCTCAAAGATAAAGCAGAAAATGGGAACGTGGTGATTGAATGGGATCATGTTCTCGACGAAGTGCTTGGGGATGATACTGGGGTAACAGGAATGCGAATCAAACACGCTAAATCAGACGCGAAGAAAGAACTAGATTTAAAAGGTGTTTTTATTGCGATAGGTCATCAACCCAATACTTCTATCTTTGAAGGTCAGCTGGATATGACTAATGGTTATATCCAGATTAAAAGTGGTCTTGAAGGACAAGCAACAATGACCAGTATCCCAGGTGTCTTCGCAGCCGGCGACGTTGCAGATCATGTTTATCGTCAGGCAATTACTTCAGCCGGTAGTGGCTGTATGGCAGCATTAGATGCAGATGCTTATTTAGATAATTTATCTGAATAATTCTAAGGACTAAGTAATGCGTTCAGTGATAATGACAAAAGTTGGTTCTCCAGAGGTACTGGAATACCGTGACATCGATAAACCCAATATCAAATCTACAACTGAACTACTCATTCGTATTCAAGCCGCCGGGGTGAATCCTATTGACACAAAATTACGCCAGGGTCTTTATCCAATGGATAATCTGCCTGCCGTACTAGGTTGTGATGGCAGTGGCACCGTTGAAACCGTTGGCTCAGATGTCAGTAAATTTAAAGTGGGTGATGAAGTTTATTTCTTTCATGGTGGTGTTGGTTCGATTCAAGGAAACTACGCGGAATTCAGAACCATTGAAGAACGTTTCCTTGCACGTAAACCTGCAAGCCTGAATTTTACTGAAGCGGCGGCAGCACCATTAGCATTAATCACTGCCTGGGAAGTCTTGCATGATCGTGCGCAAATCAAATCGGGGCAAACTGTATTTATCAATGCAGGCGCAGGTGGTGTGGGGCATCTGGCGATACAACTCGCTAAAATTGCAGGTGCCAATGTTTGCACCACCGCTAGTTCCGAAGAAAAATCTGACTTTATTCGTTCACTCGGCGCCGACATGGTAATTAACTACAAGAAACAGGATTTTGTAGAAGCGATTCTGGATTGGACCGATGGCAAGGGTGTTGATGTTGTGATGGACAATGTTGGTGGCGAATGGATCGAGAAATCATTTTCTGCGACTGCGCATTATGGGCACTTCGTCACATTGTTACAGCCAGATAAGGAGACTGATTGGACTGTTGCACGTCAACGTAATATCGGAATACATCTTGAAATCATGTTGTCTCCCCTGCTCTTTGACCTGCAAGACGCACAGAAACATCAGACGTTTATTCTTGAAGAATGTGCCAGATATTTTGATGAAGGGAAACTAAAGATTCATATCAGTAAATCCATGCCCCTGGCTGAAGCCGCAACAGCACATGCTGATATAGAAACTGGCACAACAACTGGCAAAATCGTATTAACCATGTGATCATCTTCATGCATGCCATTATCAACTAAAGTATTTAAGAAGCTGATCCGTCGCGTGCTACATTCAATCATTTTTATACTTGTTTCAGTTTGGGTGCTTCTTTCCCTGTTGTTATATCTGTTCCAGCCGAAGTTTGTTTATTTTCCTCTGTCAGAAATAGATTACACCCCTGATATGGCAGGACTTGCCTATGAAGATGTCTATTTTAAAACTGAAGATAATGTCGAATTGAATGCCTGGTTTATTCCTGTAGCAGGTGCAGAGAAGACGCTGTTATTTTTTCACGGTAATGGTGGCAATATTTCACACCGTCTTGATAGCCTGAAAATTTTTCATGAGTTGGGGCTTGCGGTCTTTATTATAGATTACCGCGGTTATGGTCAAAGTCAGGGAACCACAAGTGAACAAGGCACCTATCGAGATGCTGAGGCTGCATGGCGATATCTGACGGAATCGCGCGGCATCTCAGATAAAGACATCATTGTTTTCGGTCGATCAATGGGCGCGGGTGTTGCTACCTGGCTAGCCAGTCAATACACCCCCAATTTATTGATACTGGAATCCGCGTTTACATCAATTGCGGACATGGGGAAGCACTACTATCCCTATTTACCAACAAATTTACTTATCCGGATTAAATATTCATCTATCGACAGGATAGAAAGTATTCAATGCCCTATATTATTCTCACATAGTCAAACTGATGAAATTGTTCCTTATGAATTTGGTGTTCAATTGTTTGAACAGGCACAGGAACCAAAAATGTTTCTGGACCTACAGGGTGGACATAATGATGGGTTCATTGTCAGCGGTCGTTCATACGTTAATGGCATTAAAGAGTTCATAAAGACTTATGGCGAGAACGATTAGTGACATTACTTAATCGTATAGAAGAAACGGGGAATCGTCTCCCTGATCCTGCAACCCTGTTTGTCATCGGTACAGTCATTGTCATGATTTTGTCATGGTTGGCTACATCTATGTCGTGGGAAGTCCACAGTGATTTGACTGGGACACTTATTTCACAAAACCTGCTTTCATCAGAAGGTATCTGGTGGTTATTAAGTAATATGGTTAGTAATTTTATTCAATTTCCACCCCTGGCGATTGTCCTGGTGGGGATGCTTGGCATTGGTTTGGCAGAAAGATCAGGCTTCCTTCCTGCACTATTACGTCGTTCAATCCTGTTGGTGCCACAATCACTGTTAACCCCGGCAACAATATTTCTGGGCATTATGTCATCAATGGCGCTGGATGCCGGTTACGTTGTCTTGCCACCTATTGCTGCTGCGCTTTATATCGCTGCAGGTCGTTCACCACTCGTAGGGATTGCAGCAGTCTTCGCGGGTATTTCAGCAGGTTTCAGTGCAAATTTATTAATCACAGCACTGGATCCACTACTTTCTGGCTTAACACAAACCGCTGCACAAATTTTAGTTGAGGATTATCAGGTCGCTGTCACAGCGAACTGGTGGTTCATGTTGGCATCGACCATATTACTGACTTTGCTTGGTTGGTTGGTGACTGCGTGGTTTGTCGAGCCACGCGTAGGTCTTGATCACGATATAGTAACTGACGAAGATCAGGTAATAAATACGGAAGATAGTAATGAGACAAAAGGATTAATTCACGCAATCCTGGCGACAGGTATCGCACTGATCATTACAGGTCTGTTAATTACTGTTCCAGGAGCACCTTTACATGGTGCAGGCTCCCATTTCTCCCGTTGGGTTGAAGCAACGGTTCCCTTACTATTTATATTATTTTTTGTGCCGGGGATAGTGTTTGGTCTGTCCACAGGCAAGATTAAAAATGACAAGCAAGTGGTGAAGATGCTGGGTGACACAATCGCACATCTTGGCCCTTATATAGTCATGGCTTTTTTCGCCGCACAGTTTATTGAATCTTTTAAATACACAGGCCTGGGTAAAATGTTGGCCATTAGCGGTGGTCAATGGCTGGTTGCCATGCAATTTGATGCCTCTATGCTACTCACCGGTTTTATTTTAATGGCGATGTCAGCGAATTTGTTGATAGGCTCAGCTTCAGCGAAATACGCCTTCCTGGCGCCGGTATTTGTCCCTATGCTGATGCAAGTTGGTTTTTCTCCTGAATTAACACAGGTTGCCTACCGTATCGGCGATTCAGTGACTAATGTAATCACGCCCATGAATCCTTATATGATCATCGTACTGATAGAGCTACAAAGATATAGAAAGAATGCGGGTTTTGGCACCTTAATTGCCTTAATGTTGCCCTATACAGTAATTTTCGGCCTTGTCTGGATAGCCATGTTGCTAATCTGGATGAATATTGGACTTCCACTTGGCCCCGGCGGCGGGCTTTTTATCAGTCTATAATTGCTTGTATATGAATGGTCATGTATTTAATCAGGTCCATGGAATAAATTGCGCCAGAAAAGATTTAGCAGGAAAGATATATGATAGAATCCGTGCTCGAAAAATTTGGCCACGACGAAGCAGGTCATAATGAACAGCATAAGACAGGATTTTAGGTAAATGTCGGACAAAACTATATATAAGGTTATTTTTCAGAATCAGGGCAAGATCTACGAGATCTTTGCCCGTAGCGTTCATGAAGGTGAAATGTTCGGCTTCATTGTCGTAGAGGAAATTGTCTTTGGTGAAAGATCATCGGTCGTCGTCGATCCCTCTGAAGAAAAGCTGAAATCTGAGTTTAATGATGTTTCACGAACTTATGTCCCGATGCATTCAATCATACGTATTGATGAAGTTAAAAAGGAAGGTGCTGCAAAAATAACAGAGTTACCGGAAACTGGCAGTAATGTGACTTCATTCCCGGGCTACACCTCGGGCAAAGACAGCAGTAAAACCTGATATACAATATTCCTTCTGGTTTTAACTTTGAAGAGTTTCTATATGAACTTTGACCGCGCTGGCAAGCCCATCCAGATTATAACCACCTTCCAGAACTGAAACGATACGACCATCGCAATAGTGTTCTGCAAGTTGCATGACCATCGTCGTGATTTGTCGATAGCCATCATCAGTAATATCAAAACAACCAAGCAGATCATCCTGGCGGCTATCAAAACCTGCGGATATCAGTATTAAATCAGGTTTAAAGCGATGTACGACAGGCAATAATTTTTCTTTAAAAGCCGAAATAATATCTTTATCTGTGCAATGACAATCAAGATGAACATTGATATTCAAGCCTTTACCTGCGCCCTCGCCGATGTTTGCGGGATTGCCAGTACCTGGATAGGCGTAATAATCGTGGGTTGAGAAAAAAAGTACACTGGGATCGGAATAAAAGAATGCTTCTGTGCCATTGCCATGATGGTAATCCCAATCAACGATCAATATTTTTTTAAAACCGTAGTTTTGCTGAGCGTAACGGGCTGCGATAGCGACACCGTTATAAAAACAAAAACCTTCAACCTTGCCCGTATTTCTCGCATGATGACCTGGTGGACGTGTTGCGCAAAACGCATTTTTTAATCTGCCACCACAAACCTCATCCGTTGCAGCCAATATACCGCCAACTACCGCCAGGGCGACTTCGTTTGATTTTTCTTGCCTTGTTTTCAGTGCATGAACATGTTCTGCTGTATGTATCAGGGCAAGTTCTGTCAGAATCTCTTTTTTTGGCTGAATTCGTATCAAATGTTGAAGCAGGCCTGATTGTTCCAGAAGATTAATAATGCTGCGCAGCCGACCCGGAGATTCCGGGTGACCTTGTTCTAGCCAATACTCGAGAAATAGATCATCGTAGACAAAGCCTGTCCCTTTCCCTGAGGAGGCTGCCAGTGTGGCTCTTAATGGCCCAAACGCAAGGACAGCGGCCTGTAGCAGTTTAAGAAAGTCTCTACGCTTCATCTTTTCTGTTCATTGTTTGAGTCATTACCCATTAAATAAGGCGTCCTCTTGATAATTCAGTTTAACTTAGATAACTATTATCTGTAATATCATATAGATATATATTGATATTGATGTTTATTCTATTAATGTTTCTTGTTATATTATAGGTGAGATGAGGCGAAATATAATTCTTACAATATTCCTTTTAGGTCTGTCAGTGCAGAGTCATGCTCAGACCCAATGGAAAATCATGTCACACACGGACACGGATTCCGGGTATCAAACACGCATCGCCACCATTGAAAATGATGGTGGCTATAAACTGGAAATATATCGGGATATAAATGATGTCATCCGACTAAGATTTAATATTCGAAACAGTTTCGAGCTTTTTGCCAACAAGCAATGTCCTACTTTTCAGGTTGACGAACGGCAATTGAGCAACCGTTCTATTAATGATGCTCCTTGCCTTTCACAACCCAGGTGGGCTGAATACGTTATAGGCTATATCACAGATAGCACCGTCTTATCACTACCCTTACATAATCTTATGAATGGTAATGTGATTTATTATCGCTTTCTTATGGACAATGAAAACTATGCCGAGACATCATTTTCTTTATCCGGTTCAAAAACTGTTTTAAATACCGCACTGGGTGAAGATTTAGTCGTAACAACAAAGGCAGAGTGAAAATCCAGAGAATGTAATCCATAACCATGATTACGAATAACAAACTCTACTGGATTGCCGAAAACATTCTCGCTGAAGAATTTCCAGATATCAGTCATGCACTGTCTGAGCCTGATGGATTATTGGCGATTGGTGGTGTATTAAATCCCAATCTCTTACTAGACGCCTACCGCAAAGGTATTTTCCCCTGGTACAGTGAAGGTCAGCCTGTCATGTGGTGGTCTCCCAATCCCAGATGTGTTTTATTTCCTGATGATCTCAAAATATCCAGGAGCCTGAAAAAGTCTATACGCAAGGATGACTATGTTGTCACCTTTGATCAGGCGTTTTCAGATGTCGTGAAATCTTGCGCAGAACCAAGACTGGATAGTCCTGGAACATGGATAACTCAATCAATCATCAAAAATTATCAATTACTTCATGAATCTGGGCATGCGCATTCTGTTGAATGCTGGCATGGAGATACATTGGTCGGGGGTCTTTATGGAATCGCAATTGGTAAAATATTCTTTGGTGAATCAATGTTTAGCCACGTAACAGATGCATCAAAAATATGTTTGGCGCATCTGGTTCATCTAGTAGAAAAACTGGAATACGATCTGATAGATTGCCAGGTAACTAGTGAACATCTGAAAAGTCTTGGGGCAAAACTAATACCAAGAAATGAATTTTCTGACATTTTGGCTAATTCTTGTAGTGAAACGTATGACAAATCTGAACAAAACTGGCCTTTCATTTCTGACTATGTGATATGAGCAGTCCTAAACAAAATATTAAGGAACTAAAGCTTGGTTTCTACATAACACCAGAGCATGAATGTAACTATTTGCCTGGAAGAAATGCAAAAACAGTGTTCGCAGATCCTGATTTTCCAATGAATAAAAATATTTATACGGCCCTGGCGAGACACGGCTTCCGAAGAAGCGGCAATCATATCTATAAACCTCAGTGTCAACAATGTAGTGCATGTATTACCGTTCGCTTACCCGTTAATGACTTCGTTATGAATCGAAATCAAAAACGTAACTGGGCGCGAAACAATGACCTGGAGATGACTAAAATGTCTGCGGCATTTAATGATGATTATTTCTATCTTTATCAACGTTATCTCGCGGCAAGACACCCTGACGGTGGTATGGATGCCCCTGATCCCGGGAATTTTATCAGTTTTCTGATGACCGATTGGGCAACAACAGTCTTTTATGAATTCAGGAAGAAAGATAAGCTGCTTGCTGTGGCTGTTGTTGATGAGCTAACTGATGGACTGTCGGCAGTTTACACATTCTTTGATCCGAACGAGTCACATCGAAGCCTGGGACGTTATGCTGTGCTCACAGAAATTGAGGCTGCACGAAACCAGGGACTAGAATGGCTTTACCTGGGTTACTGGATAGCCGATTGTAAAAAAATGCAATACAAGGATGAATATCAGCCTCTCGAATATTTCTATCAGGAAAAATGGCATGATAAACCACCGCAAAGTGCAGACTGATTTTGCCAGAACTCCTAATATCAGGCACAATGCGCCCTTTCTGAATACAGAGTAAGATATATAGATGGCAAAAGAAGATGTAATTGAGATGGAAGGCACGATCACCGATACCCTTCCGAATACAATGTTTCGTGTTGAACTGGAAAATGGTCATGAGATCATCGCACATATCTCCGGAAAAATGCGCAAACATTACATTCGTATTTTAACAGGTGACAAGGTAACTGTAGAAATGACGCCTTATGATTTAAGCAAAGGTCGCATCACTTACAGAGAACGTTAGACTCTCGCCGTCATTTCCTTTTGCACGCTACGTAATAAACCCAAACATCCCTGCTCGATTAATCCATAAACCTTTTCAAATCCATCTATTCTCTCACCATAGGGGTCAGGGATTTCAGTGATTTCAGTGTCATCTGCATACTCAAGCAACAGTTTTAACTTGTGTCTGTTGTCTTCTTCACAATCAGCTAACATATTAGCCAGGTTGCTTTTATCCATTGCCACAATGTAGTCATAATAATCGTAATCTTCCTTAACCACACGACGTGCACGCAAACCAGTAAGATCGATACCATATTTTTCTGCGGTTTTTTGTGCAGAAAGATCCGGCGAATTTCCAATATTCCACGAATGTGTTCCGGCAGAATCGACTTCAATGACCTTATCCAGCTGTGCTTTACGAACCAGGGATAGAAACAGACCATGTGCCGTGGGTGAACGACAGATATTGCCCATACAAACAAATAATATTTTCATGCTAGGAACTTGATGCTTGAAATCGCTGACGTGCTTTGTCTAAATCTTCTTCTGTATCAATACTGATACCAGATGGTGCACAGGCCTCTTCAATGAATATTTTCTCGCCTGTAAAAAGCGCTCTGAGTTGTTCCAGTGACTCGCTGCGCTCAAGTTCACAGACTGGAGTCGTACTAAATTTCTTTAAATACTTAACCCGGTAAGCATAAAGGCCAAGATGTTTAAAATAGTTTTGTTGCTGGAAATGTTTTTGTTTCTGTCTTTTCCTTAAATGAGGAATGCTGGCCCTGCTGAAATATAATACGGTATTGTTTTGATCAAAAACAACTTTTACGACATTAGGATTATTTATATCAACATCGTTATCAATTCGTTCGCAAAGTGTGGAAATACTATAATCAGGATGGTCATGTAATCCTTTTGCAAGCTGATATATCAGGCTGGCTGGCACACCTAATTCATCGCCCTGCAAATTAACAATGATTTCTTCATCGTTCAATTTAAGGATCGATGCAACCTCTGCAAGTCGGTCAGTCCCCGAGACATGATCAGTTGCTGTCATGATAACTTCCGCACCAAACGATGCTGCCATATCCTGAATACGTGTATCGTCTGTAGCGATATAAATCTTTTCAGCCCCGCACTGACATGCAGATTCGTAGACATGCTGTATCAATGGTTTGCCATTAATCTCCAGTAATGGCTTCCCGGGTAAGCGGGTTGATGCGTAACGTGCCGGGATGATTATATGAAATTTAAAATCAATCTTTGAGATTTTTAATTTCCTCGTCTGTTAGTGTTCTGGCCTCATCTTCCAGCATCACCGGGATGTCATCTTTAATCGGGTAAGCAAGTCGTGCTGATATTGAGATCAGTTCCTGATTTTTTTTATCATAAATTAATGGCCCCTTGGTCACGGGACATACCAGAATTTCAAGCAGTTTTTTGTCCATTACAAATATCCTTTAATAATATTATAAGACGATGTTCGAAGGCGTCTGTCATTTTTACATTTATTGGCAAAAACCAATGTACTTCAGATGCAAACTCGGTACATTTTACAGCATCTTTTTCTGTCATGACGACAGGAAAACCATCATCAAAGCAAATATCTTTTGCTTTGAATTGATAATGATCAGGAAATTCATGTTCAATTGTGCGAATACCTTTACCACGCAAATAAGAAAAAAATTTTGACGGGTTTCCAATACCAGCAATGGCATGAATTGATTGATTAAGGAATTGGTCGACATCACAGCGTCTATTTTCATCTATTACTGAGCATAGTTGCTGAGGCATATATTCCATTTCGAATTCTCCCCGGACTGCACCACTATTGCATACGATCATATCAACACTTTTTAGGCGACCAACAGACTCTCTTAGTGGGCCCGCTGGTAAACAACGTCCATTCCCATGACGACGAACCCCGTCAATTACAGCGATTTCTATATCTCTTTCCAGGGCATAATGCTGCAGACCATCATCACTAATAATAATATCGACCTGTTCATGTTCAATCAGAGCCTCAGCTGCAATATAACGGTTCGGTGCAATGGCGACCGGACAGTTAGTTTTGCGCGATAACAAGACAGGTTCATCCCCAACCAGATCAGCATTACTATCTTTACGCACTTGTTGGGGCCATTGTTTGACCTTGCTTTTATAACCTCTGCTAATGATCCCTGGCTGATAACCTTTTTCTTTCAAATAAGCTGCCAGCCAGATAACCAAAGGTGTTTTGCCTGTCCCACCAGCAACAATGTTACCGACAACAATCACGGGGATATCCAGTCTTTGCGTTGGTAAGATACCACTTTGATACAGAAGATGACGCATGGTCATTAGTAATTGATAACACCATCCGAGTGGTGCAAGCATGATAGACAAGGGATGCTTGCCGTACCAGATATCTTCTATTAACTCAGGTGATACCACCGGTCGCTCACGAACTGCAGGTGTCAATAATGCACATCAATAATCTTCTTCATTAATTCTGGTGGCGAACGTGATCTTGATCAGACCCAACTGGCGGGCTGCATCCATGATTCTGATAACCGTTTGATAAGGCGTTTCCTCATCGGCGCTGATGATAATCGGTGCATCTTCCAAATCAGCGGCGATATCGTAAAGGGCTTCCTTGATGGTTGATATTTGTGAATTTATTAATTCTTTCTTGTTGATATAAATGCGAGACTGGGCATCTATGGCAACATTGATCGCGTCCGGTTTTGCCTGGGCAATTTCCTTGCTGGCTTTTGGCAGGGTGATATTTACTTCTGATTCATGGTCAAATGTTGTTGATACCATGAAAAAAATCAGTAATAAGAACACCACATCAATCAGTGGCGTAATATTTAACTCGAGTTCATCAGGTGGCTTAGGTTGGAAATTCATTGACTATTTGCCCTGGGAAGCACCGGACTCGTTAGATTCATCTTCTCGCAATCCCTGCATTACCTCGACCATTTTTAATGCTTCTTGCTCCATTGTCATCACCAGCTCATCCACCTTACCTCTGAAAAAACGATGAAACATCAGTGTCGGGATAGCAACCGACAACCCGGCTGCTGTCGTCAGCAGTGCTTCAGAAATACCTTCTGCCAGAATACTGGCATCGCCGACACCGTGCGTGGTAATCACAGCAAAGACCTTGATCATACCAATGACTGTTCCCAACAAGCCGAGCAAGGGCGAAATTGAGGCGATTGTTCCCAGTGTATTTAGAAAACGTTCCAGTGAATGTGCGACATGTCGCCCGACTTCCTCAATACTCTCCTTCATCACTTCACGCTTGTGTGAACGATTGACGAGACCTGCAGCCAGGATTCTGCCCAATGGAGAACTAATGCGTAGATTTTGTATACGCTTATTATCTAGATGTCCTACCTTTGCCCATTGCCATACTTGAGCGACCAGATGCTTTGGAGCGATACGTTTCTGTTGCAGAGACCAAAATCGTTCGATAATTATCGATAGTGAGATAACCGAACAGATTAAAATCGGCCACATCAGTAGACCACCTGCTTTGATTAATTCCAGCACCTTTTACGTTCTCCCCTTAAAATGTCTTCTCTAGAATAAATATCTTGTGTAAATAATCGCTATTTTAATTGCTTCAATTAATACTCAGAAGTCCAGAGCCGCTGATTATCATACCTGTAGCGACTGAAAATCACCTCCGGGTCTTCAAACCTGAATAATAATGCCCCATCTCGAGCTGTATTGAGTATTTTAACCTGACGCGATTCATAGCGGGAAATTATATCCTGTTTCGGGAATCCAAATCGATTTCTGTAACCCACAGGGAATACAACAATTTCTGGTGAAACCGCATCGATAAAAGCCAGTGAAGATGAGGTTTTACTGCCATGATGTGGCGCAATCAATAGTTTTACAGAAAGTTTATCTGCTAGTGTTCTAACTAATCTGGATTCGGTTAGCTGTTCAATGTCACCTGCTAATAGAACAGAGTGCTGATCATTACTGACCCTAAGCACGCAAGAACTATTATTCCCTTGATAATCTTCAGTGTGATTCGGGCTTAATATTTCAAAGTCAATCCCATCCCATTGCCATCTCTGGCCCGCGACACATTTATTCATATTTGAATGATCGATTTTTTCTTCAATACTGGTCAGCATTTGCATTTGCGGATATTTCGCAAGTAGTGCTTTAGCTCCGCCAATATGATCACGATCGCCGTGACTAACAAGCAGCAAATCTGGACGAAGGATGTTCTGATGTTTGAGGAAAGGAATAATCACCGCATCTGCTGCATTAAATCGTCGACTAAATTTATCCCCGGTATCATAAATTAGAGCATGACTCTGTGTCTGGATGACAGACGCCAAGCCCTGACCTACATCTAGTTGAGTGAACCAGAAATTACCTGTTTTTGGAGCTTCTGAATAAGGCAATAAAAGCGGACCTAGCCAGAACACACCAATCCAGCGTGCTGGCATGCCTTTGGGCATCAGCAGTATCAATACACCGATCATCCCTGTAATAAATGCCAGTGCTGATGGTGAAGCACTGTGCCAAAGATTGAATTCCAGACTGGATAAATACTCCAGAAATGGCCATAAAACTTCCAGAACCTGCCCTGCAAGCTGAAGGATAAATTCACCAACAGGGAAGGTAAAAAGCAATAAAACAATACCCAGTAACACCAGGGGTACAACAATCAAACTGATATACGGAACTGCGATGATATTAGCGAGAATTCCTATCAGGGGATATTGCTGAAACCACAAAACAAGTACCGGAAGCAAACCGACTGCCACCAAATATTGTACCCTGCCCCAGTTCCACCAGGCATTGCGCCAGCCCGAAATATTTGTTCGCACACGGCACGTCATGCCGTAGGCAATGATCGATATTGCAATAAAAGACAGCCAGAACCCGGCATCCATGGCAGCAAACGGGTCGATGATTAATACTAGCAGAAGCGAAATAGTGATGATGTCGCTGCTTGCATACTTTCGATTAAAGAAGAGTGACAACATCCACACAGAAAGCATAATTAATGCGCGTTGTGTCGGAATAGAGAAGCCAGCCAGAGCAGCGTACGTCAAGGCACCAGTTACACCTGACAGGGCTGCAAATCGCTGGGAAGACATTTGCAGCGGTAATGAGCCTGCTAATGCCCACAGCCACCTGCCTACGATGAAAAATAATCCTGCCACCAGACCAATATGCAAACCGGAGATTGCCAGTAGATGACTCGTGCCTGTTTGGGTTAATGTTTGCCACTGCCTTGCAGATATTTTACTGCGATCTCCCAGGCCAAGAGCGTATAAAAAGCTCTTCTCAAAATCAGCAATATGGCTTTTATTGATTAACGCTCGAAGGTGATGACGTTGATAATTCACAGAAAAAGGCGAGGCTGCATGGATCAAATCATTTTGTTCCTTGTTTCTCACATAGCCGGTGGCACGAATACGATGTTGAAATAGCCAGCCTTCATAATCAAAACCACCCGGATTACTAAATCCGTAGGGTCGCTTAAGTCTCACATGAAGTCGCCAATGCTCTCCCGGTTGGATCGAGACATTTTGCCGATACCAGCCGAGCCGGACTTTTCCAGGATTATCTAAACTGATGCCAGCTTGAGATTTCATTTCAGCGATCTGAAATTCGAAACGGATCCCCGAATCCATAATCTCCGGTAATGAAATAACCTTGCCTGTGATGATCACAGTCTCGCCTTCGAGTGCTCTGTCCAGATCATTGGCTAAAATGATATCCGCACGAAGAAATGCCCAGAGGAAGCCACAAATCATTGAACAGGTCGCAACCAGGATGTATTTACGGAAATGCTGGGGTTTGGGACTAGCGACTAATACCAACAAGGTTAAGGG
>JAKZTI010000104.1:0-4531 GCA_047517145.1 Gammaproteobacteria bacterium | reverse complement strand
GTCACTGGTTGAAGTGATTTTAACAGGTATGTCCAGAGCACCAGATTGTTTGCTTTGGAGGTTGACGTTGATTTCTCCTGGGGAGAGGTTATACAAGGTGCCCATGACGGCATCTATAACAACTGGGAAGACACCGCCGAGGACGTCAAGGATAACGATACCGCTACTAACGGTTTTGTTGATTCTTACCTGTTGTGTTTCATATCCTTCTTTTGAGATGGTAACAACATAATTCTGGTTACGTGGCAGTTCTATCAAAGCAGGGCTGACATAAGTTTGACCATCTACTACAATAGTGCTTCCTTCCTGGAACGATTTGACGCCAATCGTTTGGGTAGTACCCTTAAAAAGTGCGCCACAACTGATAAAAGAAAAAGCGCAGAGAACGACCAACAGGTAGTTTGTAATTCCTTTGTTCATTTTGTAATTCCTTTGTTCATGTAGTGTTCCTTCCAATTGTTTTCGGGAATAAACTGTGAAGACTTAAAAAAGAGAATCGACCAATGTTGACAGCATATTTAAGGTTTTCTATCTGTACGGCATAAAAAAAATCGCATCTCGGCCCTCCTTTATGTAAGTGGAATTGCTCCGTTTAAGCGGATATGAATTCATACTACTCAGTGCAGTTAAAAATGCCTATGTTCTGCCGGTCATTTTAGACAATGCCGATTGAACCAATAGGGGATAACTACTTTCCCAGATAAGGATGCCACTGGATGTTCAAAAGAATTGTTGGATGCCTATTGCTTATTATGGCAACAGCCAATATTGCAGAAGCTATTGACGGCGATCTCGATAGAGACGGAGATGTAGATTTTCAAGACTTTTTGATTTTGGTGCAAAACTTTGGCAAGCAAGGCCCACCTGCACCTGCGCGTACTGATACCATTTATCTGACAAAAACAGACACGGTATTTATTACTGTCAGGGACACCATTTACATCGAGGCGGGAACGCCTGTCATTCCCTATGACCGCGATCTTTACAAACACTGGACAGACGAGGATCGGGACTGCCAGGACACAAGACAAGAGGTTTTAATCTCTGAAAGTTTGCAACCAGTCGTTCTCGACGACCGGGGATGCAGAGTCGTATCGGGCGAATGGCTGGACTTATACACTGGAGAGACCTTTACCGATCCGAGCAAACTCGACATCGACCACTTCATTCCATTATCTGAAGCCCATAGAAGCGGAGCAGATACCTGGACGCCGGAACAAAGACAATCATTCGCCAATGATTTGATGAATGAACATTCTCTCATCGCCGTATCTGCCTCAGCCAACCGATCTAAAGGTGACAGAGACCCCGCAAACTGGTTGCCACCTGATGAGTCTTTTCAATGCGAGTATATAAAACGATGGGTGGCCGTGAAAGAATATTTTAACTTGCGTATGGACGCGACAGAAAGAAACTTCTTACAAAATCATCCCTGCTTGCAGAATGATTAAACCTTAAAAAAAAGGGATTATGTAGCGTAGTGACCAGAGATGTACCAACGCCGATCATTTAATTCTTATTACGTTTCCGTGTTGCGAGCATAACGTCAAACTCATCAACAGTTTGCAATCCCATCCCTCTTACACAATGATCAAGAACTGTTTGGTACATAATATCACGCTTTTTGGCCACTATATGCATGGCATCAACGCGGGTTTTGCCTTTATCCACTTCCGACACAACAGCCAAAAGTATTGCCTTTCGCACAGGCCCCATAAGGCCCTCCTATGTTAAAGCACTTGATTGTCGTTCTTCGAGTTACCCCGCTTTCGTGGAGTATTTAGGGCTTGGGTTTCAAGCCTGTGATTGGTGCTGTTTTTCGTAAGCCACCGGCGCGTGGTAGGCGATGGAAGAATGCCTACGATGCAGATTATATATAAATTACTCACCAAAACGGGTCAAATCCAATCCTGTCTTGTTCTGATAAGCTGGATAAAACTATTCAAATCCATAAGCCAATCTCGTTGTTCTGGCTTATATGACTGATGGATTGCCTTAGGCACAACCAGTTTAAGCTTATTTGCTTCCATCTCATTGGTTTGATTCACAGATATACTAGGCTCAAGTGTCAGGAGATGCTTGCGTCTAATGCGCTCTGCTTCAGACAATGCCTGTCGCCAGCGATCTTTACAGGTAGATTTCACGGCAAGCATTGAAAGCCTTGCAAGTGGAAAGTTTACATCATGGTAGCAGTCAATACCGGGAAAGAGGAAATCGGGTTTCGCTTTATTCTCGGTTTCCTTACCGCGTGAGTAGGTGATACTGGAATCGACAAAAATGACTTCAAGATGATTTTCAAGCGCTAATCCAGTTCGGGATTTTCTTCTGTTCTGCACACTCAAAGAGTAGCTGATGAACTCATCTACATCAAAGCCCGTCCTGAGCTTCTCCGATACTATATGTCGCTCCATAGTCTTGAACAACAACTCTTCACGTTCCATCCAAGAAATGAGCGTAACATCAGGGTCAGCAGAAACAGCAATGTCACCTATCGTTTCTCTCGCAAACTCTGAAAAAACTCTTGTAGATGGGAATGCACCGTTAAATCGTACGAGCATTTCATCAAGCCACTCATCACCTACTGGTGCAACTTCTATCCCGAGTTCCTCAAGAATAAGTCCTGAAGCAAAACCAATCTGCTCGTTACTTTCAATGGAACGAAATCCAAAACCACGTCTCAAATCATCTGCAATACCAAATAGCCAGAACATCTGACTTTCAAATGAAGTGCCTTCCTTCGCAATGATAACCATCAATGAGTCATCAGATTGTCTGCCGATGATTAACAAATCACCAGCTACAACTTTTTCGGATACAGATGTCGTAGGAAAATAGAGTCGGTATTCCGACCTTATAGGATGTTTCTCTCTGGCATCATACCAAGTCAGAAAACTCTGAGCTGTAGAAGTATCTTGTTCATCTTCTCCGAGATATAAAAATTGAGCTGGGAAAGTTCTACGGTCACTGCCAAGGATCTGCTTGAAACTGGTTACACCGTGAATTTCGTGCTGATTAGAACTTATCGGATCAGCTTCAACAATACTTAAGCGTTTCCACGCAACACCTTTGAAATAGTCAATAAGTTGTCCCTGTGTCATCAGTGAGCCTCGCTCCCTACAGAAATCAACTACCAGCAACAGCAGTAATATTTTGGGAGCGCAGGGGAATTTCCCTCTGTTTGAGTGTAATATCTCGCTTTATTTTCATAATATGCGGTTTCATATGCTTTGCAATGACCGCAACCACAGGGACAACGACTGCATTGCCAAATTGCTTGTATGCCTGAGTGTCAGAGACCTTGATTTCAAATTTCGCACTACCGGGCCTATCAAATCCCATCAGGCGAGCACATTCACGGGGTGTAAGTCTGCGTGGACGCTTCCTATTCTGTCTGATCAGTATTTCTGAGCCGTCTTTATAATACCGGGCAGATAATGTTCTGGCTACATCTTCACGTCCAACTAATCCAAACCCGAACCCATTGCCTTTCTTCTTATGCCTTTTGGCGTAATTCTGTAAATATTCCCAGAGATTTTTTGAAAGCGTGTATTTGCTGGCTACCTTTGCTTTAGAACCTTCTGTGTATGGTGGGTCCTCTGCCTCTGTGCCATCTTCGGGATGCAAAATCTCAGACATTTTGGGACCCTGTTCAGCTAAAATAAAATCTATGTCATCAAATCTGAAACCGGTGTCTTTGATGAATCCTGCTATGAACACCCTTTCCCTGTGTTGGGGGACATAGCCTTTGGCGTCAACCACTCTGTAATCGTAATAATACCCTAACTCATCAAGTGTTTCGCAGATAATACTAAATGTTCTCCCCTTATCGTGAGATTTCAGATTTTTTACATTCTCAAGCAAAAAAGCTACAGGTTTATGGCATTTGAGGATGCGTGCCACATCAAAGAATAATGTTCCCTGTGTCTTACATTCAAAGCCATGTTTCTGTCCGAGAGCATTCTTTTTTGAAACGCCCGCAATTGAGAATGGCTGGCAGGGAAAGCCTGCAAGCAATACATCGTGCGTGTGAATTTTTCTTTCTTCTACCTCCGTAATGTCTCCAAAGATTTCGTGATCGCATTCAAAGTTATCCAGATATGTCTGCCTTGAAAACTTATTCCATTCGCTTGTATAGACGCAGTGACCACCTGCACTCTCAAACCCCATCCTCATTCCACCAATTCCTGCAAACAGATCAATAAAATCGAATTCAGGCGATTTCGGCCTGCTAACGACAGACAAATCTACCAGATGGCGCAGTCTCTCAACAATCAGAGGGTTAGGTGATGATTCACCATTCTCCCATCTATATACAGTCCGCTCACTGCATTTGCATCGTTCCGCAACATCCTGAACGGTCCAACCAGCTTTTTCTCGAAGTAATTTAAAATCAGTATTTTGTGCCATTTCACCTTCTCCTCTGGGATTATTTTTGACATTTTGTCAAAAATAATAGCACAAATGAGTACTAATATCAACAAAAATCCGCAGACCTAAATATACATGGATCAAAAAAAAGGGAATTATATAC
>JAKZTI010000103.1:0-13280 GCA_047517145.1 Gammaproteobacteria bacterium | reverse complement strand
TTGTCATGTATACAAGCCCCAAAAAATAAGGGGCTTAAAGCCCCTTATTTTACAACACGTAATTAAAATTATTTGTTGTTGATGTACATTGTTACTTCGAAACCGAAGCGAATGTCGCTATATTCAGGTGTATCCCATTTCATGATGTTTCTCCTAAAAGAAGTTAATTTATGGTTATAAAGCTTAAATTCCGGTTTTATCCGGGTGTCAAAATCAACCTGACACATCTTGAAAGGTGCAGATACCATGCCAGATTATCGATCTTGTCTAGTCAAAACAAATAATACTCAATAAAATCAATAAGATGAGAAAAAAATGTTTTGCTGGAACAATTTATGACCCTGATAAACTTAGACAAATTCTAAATAATGGATAACAACAACCACGAAAATTGGTTAATATGAACCAATAAATATTACACTGACCTTCTTAATGACTAAAAAGCACCTGAATTCTCTACGAAAACTCCTGTTAGCCCAGGAAGTAACATTTTTGTTGTTACTGGCGCTGACAGGTCTACTGGGTGGTCTATCTGCATATTTCTGGCAACAAAACTCTGAGGAATCAGTGCGTCTGAATGGTTTGAGTTATGTCACAGAGCAAATTCGCAGTGATTTATTTCAGCAAATTCAGGCAGCTATTCGAGCCAGACTGCTTGAAGATGTGCGTTCCCTGGAGTTGTATGGTGAATATTCCAGGCGCATAGATAAAAATTTCAACAAACTCCGTAGTGGTGCAATTTCACGGCAAGAAGATGCAGCAATTCAGGATCTACACGTCTCCTATCGGGAAATCCAGAAAGATATGAATGCGATTTTTGCTGATCCCTACTCGATTAGCATGCAAATTCGGATGAAAATTCTTGATCCACGTTTTGCCGATCGAATGATAGGGCGGTTTGAAGGTAAGTACGGCAAACTAAAATATATGCTAGCGGAACAACATAATGAACTGAATGAGAAGTTAGAGATATGGTCGAAATACGCGCCTGTAGTCATCACCATTCCTTTATTGCTAGCATTCTTGTTGGTCATTTATGCCAGAACAACTTTCCGTAAGGAATTTCTCAATCCTATATCTGAAATAATTACCGGCGCCAGACGTATTCGCGTTGGACATCTTGAAACCGAAATGCCAGAACAAGGAGTCGAAGAGGTTAAAGATTTGGCATGCGCCATTAATAAAATGGCCAATGACCTACAAACCAGCCAGGCTGCCCTTGTGGAAAGTGAAAAACAGGCAGCACTTGGTTCATTGGTGCCGGTTATTGCTCACAATATTCGAAATCCTTTAGCCAGTATCAGAGCAACAGCACAATTACTGGATGATCCTGAGGATAAGGAAGATCTGGTAGAAAGTAAAAACGCCATCATTATGACAACAGACAGATTAAGTCGTTGGGTGAATGCGTTGGTATCTTACTTACATCCCCTAAAACCAAATTATAGACTCGTTTTAGCAAGTGAAATGCTCAATGCTGCGATTGATTTATTGAAACCAAAATTAGCTGATAAACAAATGAAGCTGGATAAGACAGGGTGGGAGAATGATTTAAGACTCAATGCTGATCCGAATTTGATGGAGCAGGCGATTTACGCACTGATGGCAAATGCGATTGATGCATCTCCGAAGATGTCTACATTAACAATTTCTATTGTTAGAAAAAATTCTGAGCTTGAACTGTCAATTCAAGATCAGGGATCAGGCTTACCATTCGATCCAAAACCCAATCAATTAACGCCGGGTCCAAGTACAAAAAGTTTCGGTACTGGACTAGGTATTCCTATAGCTTTTAAAATTTGCCAGAAACATGGTTGGAAACTTCATTTCAACTCTGTTGAGAAAGATGGAGAGCAAACAGGCACAACCGTAACAATTACTGCACCAATCAGGGTGATTGAAGAGAATGATGAAGATGAATAAAATTGAACCAACAATAGCTGCAATGGAAGTACCTACTTTAGAGAAACAGGTGCTAATCGTAGAAGATGAGATTGTGTTTGCAAAAGCAGTTAAAAAACGGTTGCTAAAAGCCGGTTACAAAAGCGAAATAGCCGGAGACTTGAGCACAGCAAGAGAAAAATTCGAGTCACAGACACCCGATCTGGTTTTACTTGATATGCGACTGCCCGATGGATCCGGTCTGGATTTTCTCGAAGCCATCAAAAAAGGGAATGACTCGAATACGGCCGTTCTGGTTATGTCTGCCTATGGCGAGCTTGAAGACGCGGTTTCTGCAATGAAGCTGGGCGCATCAGATTATCTTAAAAAGCCAGTTGATCTGGATGAGTTATTAATCAACGTTGAAAAAGTACTGGATAAAAATGAACTTGAAACAAAACTGACTTATTCAAGTAAACGTGAACGTAATGCATCTGAAACAGTTGATTTTATAGGCGAGTGTCCAGACATAATCTCGGTAAAACAACAGATAGAGAAAATAGCACGCCTGACACATGCATCAAATACTGTACCCCCGACAGTTTTTATTCTTGGTGAAACAGGTACGGGTAAGGATGTTGTTGCAAAATTATTACATGCGAGCGCAGCACTCAGCGATAAACCGTTTGTGCAGATAGATTGTGCCTCATTGCCAAAAGATTTAATCGAGGCGGAGTTATTTGGTCACGAAAAAGGTGCATTTACAAATGCTCATGCAGCGCGGACTGGTCTCATAGAAGCAGCCGAAGATGGTGCCTTATTCATGGACGAGATCGCGGAACTACCACTGGACTTACAATCCAAATTACTGGCGGTATTGGAAAGAAGACTGATGCGCCGTGTGGGCACAAGCAAGGAATTACCTGTTCGTGCATGGTTCATTGCTGCAACTAACAGGAATATTGAAGAACTGGTAGAAAATGGAGAGTTCAGATCAGATTTATATTATCGCCTGAATGTCTTAAGTATAGAAATGCCACCATTAAGAACACGCGGTAAAGATATTATTATTTTAGCGAGATATTTTTCTGAACAAACAGCGCGACGTTATGGTTTTGAAAATGTAAGTCTAAGTGACGAAGCAGTACAAACACTATTGGAATACTCATGGCCAGGTAATGTGCGTGAGATGAAACATTTGATAGAGAGAGCTGTTTTGTTAAATAGTGGTGGGAAGCTCTCTGCAAATTCCTTAGGACTGACAAATAGAACGCTATCGGGGAATACAGTGAAATCACAAGCGGGTGATTCTAATATCGAGGATATGACCCTGGAATCAGCAGAATATACACTGATTTCACAGGCCCTGGAAAAAACGAAGGGAAATGTATCCAAAGCAGCCAGAGAACTTGATATCACACGTATGGCACTGAGATACAGGATGAAAAAATACAACTTGTAACTATTCCATACCTAATATAAATAACTACTGTTTGAGGAGAACTGAAGTGGCCAAAATTGAAATGAAAACTGATTTAAATGTTGCGCCTGATGAAGTCTGGAAATTAATTGGTGGTTTTAATGCTTTGCCCGATTGGCATCCGGCAATTGAAAAGAGTGAACTGGAAGAAGAGGGCAGTATGCGTCGCCTGAGTCTGGCGGGTGGAGGCACGATAGTAGAAAAACTGGTGAGGCTTGATGATAATGAACGTGTTTACAGCTACTCAATTATCGATAGTCCATTACCTGTCACAAATTATGTCTCAACAATTTGTGTGAAAGATGATGGCGAAGGTAACGCTACGGTAGAGTGGTCCAGTGAATTTGAGGCTGAAGGTGCGGCGGAAAATGAAGCAATGGATGTTATTGCCGGTATATATCAAGCCGGGTTTGATAATCTGAAAAAGATGTTTGGTGGGTAATCTCATAATCAGTGACTATATAAATAAGAAGTCACTGATATTTCACTTCTAATGGAGATTTATTAATGTAATTTTATCCTGGGTTTGGCCTTGCGTGTAAAAACATTAGCCAAGGTATTCAATCCCATCCTGATAGGGCCATGCAGAGCTATCTGGTGCATCTTATAAAGGGAGATATAAACGAGTCGAGCCACGATCCCCTCAATCATTACAGAGCCTGATAGCTTCGAGAGATTTCCCATCAAATTACCTATGGTCGTGTAACTACTCATATTTACCAGGGAACCGAAATCGACATAATTATACTCAGGCAGGGAAATATCTCCTTTTAAACGTTGTCGCATAGTTTTAACCAGCATCGTTGCTTGCTGATTCGCGGCCTGGGCCCTGGGAGGTACGGTTTTATCAGCGTCATCGGGATCGGAATTGGTTATCAGGGGGCAGGCAGCACAGTCCCCGAATGCAAAAATATTTTCATCCACTGTTGTTTGCAATGTTGGTTTTACAATTAACTGATTGATTTGGTTTGTCTCGAGCCCATCAAGATCCTTGAGAAAATCAGGAGCCTTGATACCGGCGGCCCATACCTTGATCTCGGCCGGAATAAATTTACCACTTTCAGTCTTAAATCCATCTGTAGTTGCTGCAGTGATTCGTTCATTTGTGCATGTTTCAATATTGAGTTCTTCTAATGCTTTATGTACTTTTTCGGACAGTCTGGGTGGTAGCGCAGGAAGTATTCGATCTGATGCCTCGACAATGGTAATTTTAACATCGGTATCAGGCTTAACCTGATTAAGACCAAATTCAGCTAGTTGGTGGGCCGACTCATGTAATTCTGCAGATAATTCAACACCTGTCGCACCGGCACCCGCAATGGCGATATGTAATTGACCCTCGCGCTGAGGTTCTTGCTGTGCATGGGCAGTGTAAAAACTTCTGAACAGATACTGGTGGAAGTGATCGGCTTGTTTGCGCGTATCAAGAAACATGCAATGTTCTCGAACACCCGGGATGCCAAAATCATTGGTGGTACTACCAACGGCAATGACCAGGGTATCATACTGAAAAGTGCGACGTGGAATATATTCATTGCCATCATCATCTAATGTGGGGGCAAGACTCACTTCCTGTTTTTTACGATCCAGTCGATCCATTCTTCCCAGACGAAATTGGAAATGGTGCCAGTGACTCTGACCGAGATAGCCTACTTCATCTTCGTAGGAATTAAGTGACCCGGCAGCAACTTCGTGTAATAAGGGTTTCCATAAATGTGTCAAAGTACAATCAATCAGGGTGATTGCTGCTTTTTTCTTTTTACCCAGTTTATTTCCGAGCTTGGTAGCAAGTTCCAGTCCACCTGCACCGCCGCCGACAACAACGATATGATGAAGATCTTTATCTGCGCTCATTTAGCGATAATTCCTGTATATTTCCGAATAGTTCCAAAGGGGCGATATAATAGCGTTTATTAACTCACAGAAATAACGAATAGATCAAATAACAGGGTGAAAATGAAAATGGATGAGAAAATACAAATAGAACTTGAAGCTGCTGCTTTCAGGCATCTAGTAGGATTTCTACAGGAAAAAACAGAGGTGCAGAACATCGATTTAATGAATCTGGCCGGATTCTGTAGAAATTGCCTGTCTAAATGGTATCTGGCGGCCGCCGAGGAGCGAGGCATGGAGATGGATTATGAGGAAGCCAGAGAGATTATTTATGGCATGCCATATGCGGAGTGGAAAGATAAATATCAGAAAGAGGCCAGTCAGGCGCAACTGGATACATTTGCTGAAAATAAGGATAAATAGCAAGCATCTATAATGAATTCAGTAATAAAACAGCTTTCCATGCATGGAAAACTGACCTATCTAGCGCATCTATTCAAAGCACTGACCAGGCATCACCATCTGGAATATTTACCGATACTCAATGAGTGCCTGAAAAGTGATTCGATCATTATTGATGTCGGCGCGCATGCCGGTCAGTTTACTAAACTGTTTTCAGCCCTTGTTCCCGAGGGTCATGTCTATGCATTAAAACCAGGTGGTTATGCCAGCTCGATACTGATGAAAGTCATTCATCTACATCGATTAAAAAATGTTACCCATATAAATAAAGGCCTGGGCAAACAATATAAAAAAGAAATTCTTAATATCCCAGTTAAGCAATCCGGTAGTCTGGGTTTTGGTCTGAGTCATATAGGCAACAATAAGCAGGATGTGAGAACCACGATATCCGAAACAATTGAAATAATCATGCTTGATACCTTTGCCGAAAATGAGAACCTGGAAAAAATCAATTTTATTAAAGCAGATATTGAAGGCTGGGAGATGCAATTATTACTTGGGGCAAAATCAATCATACAAAAATGGCATCCGATTTTGACACTTGAAGTAAATCGGCGCTTCATGGAAAGAGCTGAAGACACACCTGAACAGCTATGGAAGTTTTTGTCTGACAACGGTTATGAGATTTTCCGTCTATTTAATGACGAAAATAATAATTTGCAGATAGCGCCAGCGCCCAAACCATTTGATGGGAATATTATCTGTTATCCCCGCTGAGTAAGGTATTTAATCATCGAATAACTAATAAATCCTGGTGATTTTATAGTTTTTATTTTTCAGCAGATGCAGCAATCCCTTTTCTCCAGCTAGATGTAATGCCCCCACGGCGATAAAGGCAGAGCCATTATCAAGATAGGGAGAAATTCTTTCTAACATTCTTTCATTTCGATCGTAAAGGATCCCTTGTATATAGCGGTCAAATATATCTTCATCAAAGTGTGGCTGATTACTAAATGCCATGATTCCGGCTAAATCACGCGCCAGATAGAGTTGCAACAATTCCCACCTATCCTGAATAATCTGTCCATGATTGCAAACCGTATCATTCAGAATAATTACCTGATCGTCTAGACTGAGTTTTTCCATAGGCTCAATCAGTTCCTTCATGTTTTCCAGACTGATGATTGTTTTATTCAGTGATCTGGCTGTTTCTATCAATACCATATCCAGAGTTTTTGCATTGACAGGCTTTAGCCTTCCCATCAATGTAAAAGCGGCCCAGGGTTTAAGATTTGGTATTTTTTCAACGGGCACGCCGTAATCAGGTAACACTTCTTCAAGATATTGATAGATCGGTGCTGCAATTAAACCTGATAGTTTTTCATTATCTGGAAAATAGATTGAATCAAAGAAGACCTTGTTTGATTTTTCTGTAAGTACACTTTCAATGATAAACGGTTGGCTTTTTGCCAAGGCCAATCGAACATAAGGTGGAAATTGTGATACTGCACGATCTTGTGAATGTATGGTGCCAAAAAGATAATTTGACCGGCCTGATGGTGTTTCTATTTTCCATAACAAACCGCTTGAGAACTCATCATTCCTGTTTTCATTTTGATTTATATCAGGCGAAATGACTGTTTCAGGTTCCTGTCGGTATTCCCGACAAATTTGTTCAAGGGTCTCTGAGCAGACAGCAGTTGAAACCGAGCATAGTGTAAAGATGAAGAGTGTCTTTGTATGAGTAAATTCTGGCATACAGTGATTATAACCACGAGAATGAATCTCTAATGCACCCAAGTTGTATTTAATTGGTAAATTAATTCAGAAAGGGAAATTATGGGAATATTTCATGTAATAATAGTATAATGAGTTCTCAAGAATATAATTCAATTAATTGTTTTTAATAGGAAATAATAAGAAACTTAAAGTAAATTCAACGTATTTTACAAAAAACATACCGATGACTGTTCATCTGTCGAGCATGACTTAGTCAACAATTCTCAATTTGTCGATTATATCGATTGTGATGTTGAAATTCGGAAAAATTAAGACAGCAGTAGAGGAATCATTTAATGTCTGACAAGTTAGAATTTTATTTCAGTTTCCGTAGTCCCTATTCTTGGTTGGCATTGTATCGGATTAATTTAATCATGGATGAATTACCTGTTGAGATACAGATGATTCCAGTCTTCCCGGCAAAAGATAAGAACGATGTCATGTTATCAAACCGGGAGAAGGTAAAATACATAACAAAGGATATTACCAGAATAACAACTGCTTATGGACTGGAGATCAATTGGCCCGATCCGTTTGATACAGATTGGTTAGTCGCTCATACAGCATATATTTATGCTGAGGAGCAGGGTTTGGGAGTACCTTTTTGTCTGGCTTTATATCATGGAAGATTTTTGCAAGGCAGGGATATAGGAGATGAAAATATTTTACGTGAGTTAGCGGCAGCGAACGGACTTGATGCTCAGGCGCTAATTGATGCTTTAGGTGATAGACAATATAAAAAGAAATTACTCCAGGGTATGTCACGGGCAAAACTTGCTGGTGTATTTGGGGTGCCTTTTTTTGTGTATAAGGATGCAGCCTATTGGGGCAATGATAGACTCGAGTGGCTTGTTCGCGAGATAAACAAGGATTCGGGAACAAATATTCCTGATCTTTCAACTGATCCATTCAAAAGACCCTATTAGATTTGCAGCTAGCAATACTATATTCTTTAACTTATGGAAAATAACATTTTACGAAAATGAAAGTACTCATTATTGATGATTCAAAGGATTTTAGAGCTTTGGTGCGTCTGTATCTTGCCAAAGCAATGGAAGATGCCGAGCCGGTTGAATATGCAGTAGAGGATCTTGGCAAACCTGCCGATGATTATCCGTGGTCAGATTATGACATTGTATTGCTTGATTATAATCTTGGTGGTGGTGAATATGGTTTTGACTGGCTGACAGAATTTAAACAGAAACCCGGGTTCCCTCCGACAATTATCCTGACTGCAGAAGGTGATGAATATATTGCTGTAAAAGCAATAAAGTTAGGTGCCGCAGATTATCTTAATAAAGTGGACATTACCCCCAAACGATTGATTGATGTAATCAAGGAAGCAATTGAATTTGCTTCAGAGAGCATTGCAAAACAACAAGAAGATATTAATGATGCAACAGATATCATTGAAAAAATTCATTACAAAGAAAAGGAGATAATACCAGATCACGGATTGGCAATTGGTTATAAAATTGTTCGAAAGATAGGCCAGGGCGCCATGTCAAAAGTCTATCTTGCGGAGCGTGCAGAGGACAATCAATCTCTTGTGCTAAAAGTACTGGATATACAAAATGCTCCAGGGCATGCAACAATTGAAAGGTTTGTACTTGAAGCTAAATTAATTTCTGAACTGGCTTCGCCATTTGTTGTAAAGATATATGATCACGGATTAACTGAAGATTACGGATTTATTGCCATGGAGTTTTTTTCTCGCGGCGATCTAAAACAGCGAATGGAGATGAATATTCCTCCTGAATTGACAGCGACCTATATGATTCATATTGCTTATGGGCTTAATGAAATTCATAAGACTGGTGTCATTCACAGGGATTTAAAGCCTGCAAACATAATGTTTCGTGGAGATGATAGTCTGGCACTGGCAGATTTCGGAATTTCAAAAAAATTGGATTCAGACGCTGACCTGACAACATTGGGTCAAATCATGGGCACACCGCATTATATGAGTCCTGAGCAGGGTGAAGGTTTGAGCGTTGATGGTCGTACAGATTTGTACAGTGCCGGTGTAATGCTCTACGAGTTATTGATGAGGGAGAAACCTTTTACAGCACCCAGCCCGGCCGCATTAATATATAAACATGTGAACGATGATATCCCCAGGTTGCCTGAAGAATTAAATAGATTTCAGGACATTATTGATAAACTGATGGCAAAAAAACCTGATGATAGATATTCCTCAGCTAGTGAACTAATACAAGCATTGGAGCCTCTGGAGTAATGGAGTACTTAAATTAGGCGATAAGCAAAATTCAATACGGAATTAGCTTTTATTACTTTGCTTAGCAGGTATTTCTTCTTCAATCTGATTTAACCACCACATTGCCTGATCCCTTGTTTCCTCAAAAGCTAACGCCTTGTTCAGTGCTTGTGTAGAGCGAACCGTATCTTTTTTGTGGTACGACGATATCCCAAGTAACAGCCAGGCAGTAGCTTCAATCTTTGGTTGGGTTGTAATATTTTTATCTGTAACAACAGTTTCTAGTGTGTTTTTTGCCTTATCCCAGTTTTCGAGCTCAACATAAATGTGAGCAAGTTTATAATGTAGGGAGATATCGTTAAACTTTGATACATATTGCTCTAATGTAAATGCTGCTTTTTCTTCATCATGTGCGAGTAGCCAACTATCAGAAAGTAATTCAATATTTGTCTTTGAAGAATCAATTGTTCCATTATTAATCTCTGAGTCGAGCATAGTTGCGGCTTCAAGTGGTAGTTGTAGATAAAGGTATGTCTGTGCCAGCTGTATGATGTCATCCTCCTTGAGGATGCCTTTTTCGTAGGTGAGTTCAGAGATTGCCAGGGCCTTTTTTTCTTGCTTGTTTTGCTGATGAACAGCAACAAGTTGTAACCAGTAACTATCGTTATCAGGATATTTATTTATCATTATTTCCAGTAATAAGGCAGCATCGCGATACATTTTAGTTTCGTAATATCCTGCGATGAGTAACTCATACCATGATTGTTGTGCTACATCAGAATTTTCTATGGCAGATTTTGCATGGGGTATCAGCTTTTTGAATTGATTGATCTGATAATAAGCACTTGCCGCCAGCAGGTGTGCTTCTGACGAAGGGCTTGATTCTATCGCGAACCATTCGTCGAGATAAGCCAGGCCTTCCGTATATTTTTCTGAATGTATATACAACTGCGCGATTATATACATGAGCTCATGTGTTACCTTATCAGGCAAGGCATTTGTACTAACTGCTTTCACAAACGATTCTATAGAGCGCTTATAATTCTCCTGGGCATTATAGGCATAGCCGAGCGTCTGGTTAATCATCGCTATGTCATAGACCTTTATATTTTCTTCGTCCAAGTAGACAGTAAGCTTTTGAATCGCGGCGTGATAACTGTTCTCTTCCATTTCTGTTCGTACAACGTTGAGCAGATCATAGGTCTCTTTTGTTAAGAAATACCGCTTATCTTCCTCTTTAGCCTGAACCACACAGGTGATACAGAGAAATATGCAGATGAAAATCAGGCGTGATTTATTCATTATTCTTATTTCTGCAGTCTAAAATGAATATCCTGTCGAGCTCGCTTCTCAACAGTCTTGCCATCAACAGTTTCAGGATTGAATTTCCATTTTTTGATTGCTTTCAATACGGAACGATCAAATATCTTTGGTGGATCAGATTTGATAATAGTTGGATCTTTGACTGAGCCATCAACTGCAATGGTAAATTCAACGGTTACGACACCTTCGACACCTGAACGCAGTGCCCTCGGTGGGTAAGATGGTTTGGTCTTCAATGTCGGAACCAGGTTTATCGCGACAACAGGAGTAGAGGGTGCTATCAGTTTTGGTGTAGCTGATTTCAGGAAATCACCAATATAAGGCAGACCACTAATAGATAAGGGTATATTGATATCAGGTTTTGGTAAATCCGCCTGTGTTGTCACTGGTTTCTGAATATCTGGTTGTGGAAGATCAGGTGGCGGTAAATTTTCTTCCTCTTTTGGTGGTTCCTGTTTTTTTTCTTCAATTTTTTGTTCTTCTATTTTCCTGGTCTCTCTAAAATGGATGAAATCAAGAAAATTGGAAGAGTCAATTCTGTTTAATGGTTTATGTTCATGGGAAACCATTTGTAAAATAAGATAAAAAATCAAAGCATTGACTGCACATGCAGTAAGGAATATCAGTGGTGCTTTACTACTGAATAATTTATTTCTTGCTAGCAGCAATTGCGACATTACTCACACCTGACAACCTTACTTGATCCAGTACGTCGACTGTAGTACCGGTCAGTGCATTTTTATCTGCCATGATAATGACAGTACCTTCCGGATTTTGAGCATGTAATTGTTCGATATGCGCACGGATTGAACGTATGTCTACATGTTTATTATCGATCCATATTTCGCCTTCTTTGGTTATCGAAATAATCAGGCTTGCCTGTTCCTGGCGGATCGTTGTTTGTGCAGAAGGTCGGTCAACTTCAATGCCTGATTCTTTGGTGAATGAGGCTGTGACCATAAAAAAGATCAGTAAAATAAACACCATATCAATTAATGGTGTCAGGTTTACATTCGCTGCTGAAGTTTCTTGTTCTGTATGACTGTGGCGCATGTGATTTAGAACTCAAGCAAGTCTTGTGCTTTCTCAGCTTGTAATTTGGCGCGTCTATCCAGATCGGAACTGAAATATAAACCTGCCATAGAAGTTACGAGTCCTGCTGTTGTCGGTAACAGGGCGCGTGAAATGCCTGATGCCATACCGCGGGTATTTCCTGTGCCAAAGACATTTAATACATCAAAAATCGCGATCATGCCTGTTACTGTACCCAGCAGTCCTAGCAGAGGAAGCACAGATGTGAATGTCTGTATAGGGATCAGGTATTGTTTCAGTGTGATAGAAATATCAGCGAGTAAACCATCTCGAATACGTAATGCATACCATGATGAATGATCTGTCCTGTTGGTCCATTGAGTGATGATGAGTGATAGTTTTTCTGGATAGACCATGAAATAGTAGTAATAACGCTCAATGATCAATAGCCATAAAAATATAGATGTGATTAATATAACTATCAGGACTGGACCACCGCTCTCAAAAAGTTCTATAAATTGTTCTATTATATCGTTCACTGCCTGCGTGCCTCAGAAAGTTGTGCGACAAAGGCAGCACTCTTTTCATCAAGAATGTGAATTAAACGATTACTCTTTGTAGAAAGAAAACTATGTAGAAGTAATAAAGGTATCGCCGCAACCAGCCCCATTACTGTTGTCACCAATGCCTGGGAAATTCCTCCTGACATGACTCTGGGATCTCCCGTACCAAACAATGTGATTGCCTGGAAGGTATCGATAATACCAGTTACCGTCCCCAGTAGACCTAGCAAAGGAGCGATTGCTGCCAGAAGAGCCAGTGTACCCAGGCCACGTCGTAATGGAGGGAGCTCTTTGAGGATAGCTTCGTCAAGTTTTAGACCAAGTGTATCCGAATCGATGTCTGGATTATCCATGAAAATTTTCATGATGCGGCCAAGTGGATTTTCACCTGGCTGTTTGTTCTGCATTTGAGATACGACCTTACGATCGATAATAGATAAAACATAAAAACGTTCCAGGGCGATAATCACACCAGCCAATGCAAGGAAAATGATTATCATACCGACGATACCACCTTGTTTGATGCGCGTGATTAAATCAGGTACTTGAACCAGCAAGGCAAGCATTGCACCTCTGGTAGGGTCAAGTGGAAAAGGCATGATACCTGACTGAGATTGTTCAAGGTCAATTGCCATTGATTGAAATCGAGGGGAGGGTTGTCTAGCCGGTTCAACGAGTTTTTCAGAGGTAGGAAGATATCTCAGGAAACGACCATTTGAAACTACGCTGAAGGTGCCGATACGAGTGACTTGTTGATTCACTTCTTCAC
>JAKZTI010000102.1:0-12970 GCA_047517145.1 Gammaproteobacteria bacterium | reverse complement strand
CCCAGTGGATTTCTGACTTCATGAGCGATACTCGCAGATAGACGGCCAAGTGAAGCCACTTTTAAGTTCTGCGCGTGTTGGCGTATTTTTGCGACATCTTCAAGAAAGATCAGTACACCAAACTCAGATTCGGGATTCAATCGAGTAAACGATGCCTGTATATCAATGTCTCCTTTTGCTGGTCTGAATATGATCGCGCGCTGACCATCTTTTTGATCCCAGTCAGTTATGTATTTAAACAATTCAGGGGCGCTGTTCTCTAATTTCCGGTGCTGACGTTTATCGCCCAATCCCAACATATATCTTGCGGCATCATTAAGTAGACGTATCTGGTATTGGTCATCCAATACAACGAGTCCGGACTGCATCCTTTGCACAATATACTCATTCAACAAGCTCAGATTCTCCAGGTCGATAGCACGTTGTTCTGCAAGAGCCTCACTTTTTTGTACCTTAGCTGCTAACACCTGTCCCAAAAAAGCCGTCATAAAGAATGTCATGCCTAGAAACCCGGCATGCGTATAATTCGGCGGTGCTGGAAATCTGAAGAACTGCAGGTAGACCTCTTGTCCCAAAACAATCAATGCTGCTATTGCAGCAAACAGGATAGCAATTCTACCAACACGCAAAATGCTACCCCCGAGCACTGCGATGACAAGCAACACACCAAAACCACTACTCACGCCATTGCTGGCATACATCATCAGACTAATTGCCAGAATATCCAGCATTACATGCATGGCTATTTGCAAATTATATCGAGGTGTCTGTAGATTGATGAAAAAGGCAATAATAATCGTCAGAAGGAGATAAAGATGGCAAGTTACTGAAAATAGTAACTGGTCATTGCTACCCAGTGGATCTGGTAACCGTACCGCCCAGATAAGCACGACAAATAACAAGGCGATTAGAAATCGATAGAGATTAAAATACTGTAGTGCTCTCCATGATGTTTCCGAATATGTATTTAAACCCGATTCCATAGCCAGATTTTTCTATTCTCTCTATATTGTTGATGAGCCGAGGTGAAATATCATCAACAAATTAATTGTTTCCGACAAATTACCTAGGTTTTTACCAGAACAGGTAAAATTGTAGGTGATCGGCCAATATAAAACTATTAGTATGAAACCGTGAATTTGCTTCTATATCGGGTCATTAACATAAATTAACAAGGCGATAACATGAACTTGCACGAATATCAGGCAAAAAAATTGTTTGAAGAATACAACATCCCCGTGCCATCGGGCCTGCCTGCGCATTCAATCAAGGAGGCGCTGCAACAAGCATCGGCACAACATGGAAATGGCTGGGTGATAAAAGCCCAGGTCCATGCTGGAGGAAGAGGTAAGGCCGGTGGAGTAAAACTTGCGGAAACGATGGAGGAAGTTGAAGAAATTGTTACCAATATGTTTGGCAAGCGCCTGATAACAAAACAATCAAGCCCGGATGGCCAGCCAATCAACTGTGTCCTGGTACAGACAAAAACGGAAATATCCCGGGAATTGTATCTGGGTCTGGTAGTCGATCGCAGCAGTAGAAAGATTGCCATTATGGCCTCCAGTGAAGGCGGTATGGATATTGAGGAAGTCGCAGCCAAGAGCCCGGATAAAATTTTCAATATTGTTATTGACCCGGTTATGGGCCTGCAAAACTACCAGACCAGAAGCGTCAGCGATGCACTGGGGCTTGACGATACCCAACAACTTCAACTCATCCATCTCCTGGATGGACTATATCAATTATTCCTCGATAAGGATTTAAGTATGGTCGAAATCAATCCTTTGATTATTGATGATAAAAACAATCTCCTCTGCCTCGATGCCAAGGTGGCTGTTGACGACAATGCTCTATATCGACAACCAAATCTTGAAGAGTGGCGCGACCCGACACAGGAAGATGAAAAGGAAACGATAGCCAAACGCTATGACCTGAATTACATCACACTGAATGGAAACATTGCCTGCATGGTCAATGGCGCAGGTCTTGCCATGGCAACAATGGATATCATTAAACTTTCTGGTGGTGAACCTGCAAATTTTCTGGATGTCGGTGGTGGTGCAACTGCTGATAAAGTTGCTGAGGCTTTTAAGTTAATTGTATCGGATCCGAATGTCGAAGCCATCCTGGTCAATATATTTGGTGGTATTGTGCGTTGTGATCTGATTGCTGAAGGAATTATCAAGGCAGTAAAAGAAGTGGGAGTTAATGTACCCATCGTTGTCCGACTGGAAGGGACAAATGTTGAACAGGGGAAAGCCATTCTTGCAGAGAGTAGTTTAACAATCACTACTGCTGATGATCTGGCTGATGCTGCAAATAAGGTTGTCGAAGCGGCCAGGGGAGATCACTGATGGCAATCCTGATAGATAAAAATACCAAAGTCGTTATTCAGGGCTTCACAGGAAAACAGGGAACCTTTCATTCTGAACAGGCAATTACTTATGGGACCAAAATAGTCGGTGGTGTGACACCAGGACGTGGCGGAGAGACTCATATCAATCTGCCGGTATTTAATACTGTTCAGGAATCTGTCAACGAAACTGGCGCTGATGCAAGTATGATCATGGTGCCACCTCCCTTCGCAGCAGAAGCTATCACTGAAGCAGCAGCAGCAGGAATCAAAGTCATTATATGTATAACCGAAGGGATCCCGGTGCTCGATATGGTCAAGGTTCGTGCCTGCCTGGAGCACTACCCCAAGTCAAGACTCATAGGGCCAAACTGCCCGGGCGTGATAACCCCCGAGCAATGTAAAATCGGTATTATGCCAGGGAGTATTCATCAAGCTGGTTGTATTGGTATCGTCTCACGTTCGGGAACACTGACCTATGAAGCGGTACATCAAACAACGCTCACTGGTCTCGGACAAAGTACCTGTGTCGGTATAGGAGGTGATCCAATACATGGTATGAACTTTATCGATTGCCTTGAGCTATTTGAGAAAGATGAGGCAACCAGAGGAATCATTATGGTCGGTGAAATCGGCGGCACAGCTGAAGAAGAAGCAGCAGAATTTATCAGAGAACATGTAACAAAACCAGTGGTTGGTTATATTGCTGGTGTAACGGCACCACCCGGGAAACGCATGGGGCATGCAGGCGCGATTATATCAGGTGGTAAAGGTACTGCAGATGACAAATTTGCTGCATTAGAATCTGCTGGTGTTACAACGGTACGTTCTCCCGCCGATCTAGGTACAGCAATCACAAATAATCTTTGAATGGTATCAATAAAACACCTATCTCGAGAATAATTAATCGAGTCTGTTTGTGATGAAAATTCATAACTCGCCCGCCGTCTTTTTTGCCCTTTTCGCCATATCGGGTTTTACAGGGTTGATATATGAATCGATCTGGTCACATTATTTAAAACTTTTTCTGGGCCATGCCGCGTACGCACAGGCTCTTGTTCTGGGTATTTTTATGGGGGGCATGGCATTTGGTGCATATCTAGCAGCACGTTTAAGTAAGAACTGGACTAACCTGCTTGTTGTGTATGCCATAGTAGAAATTTTGATTGGCTGCTTCGGTGTGGCATTTCATCCCTCTTTTCAGACCGTTCTATCAATATCTTACGAAAATATTATCCCTGCACTTGGCTCACCTGGCCTTGTCCACAGCTATAAATGGGCAATAGGAACACTTATTATTCTTCCCCAATCGATTCTGCTTGGCATGACCTTCCCATTGATGAGCAACGGGATCATTCGTCGCTTTCCGAACACACCAGGCAAAACACTTGGTATGCTGTACTTTACCAATAGTATTGGCGCCGCTATAGGTGTTCTTATTAGTGGTTTTTATCTGATTAAAACCGTCGGTCTTCCAGGAACAGTTCTTTCTGCGGGTGTCATTAACATATTTCTTGCCATCATTATCTATGGCATAGCTAAAGGTCCTGCTGAACAGCCATACATCATAAAAAAATCGGCTTTAACCAAATCTCCTGGTTTGATACTTCTGGCCGCTTTTATAACAGGTGCAGCTTCATTTATTTATGAGATTTCCTGGATAAGGATGCTCAGTATGGTACTTGGTGCCAGCACACATGCCTTTGAATTGATGTTAAGTGCCTTTATAACCGGTCTTGCATTTGGTGGACTGTGGGTTCGTCGCAAGATAGACAATCTTGATAACCCCATTCGAACAACAGGCTACGTTCAGATAACCATGGGGATGATGGCCCTGCTTACACTGCCGCTCTATAACTATAGCTTTGACTTGATGAGCTTCTTTATCTCAGGCTTTGAACGCAACGAAACTGGCTATCATCTTTTCACCTTGTCCAGCCACTTGATCTGCCTGCTAATCATGTTACCGACCACATTCTGCGCAGGGATGACCCTGCCATTATTTACTTTTATTATGCTTCAACAAGGATATGGAGAAAAAAGCATAGGTCAAATTTATGCCAGTAATACACTTGGTGCAATAACCGGAATTATTTTTACCATATTCATTGGCATGCCCGTATTGGGATTGAAGGGTGCCATACTGATTGGCTGCGGCCTAGATATTCTACTTGGTTTATATTTATTATCCCGTGCCAATTTAACAAGTAAAAATCCGATAATAATATTTACCACCATTTCCGGCATTGCAATCTGCGTAGTAGTATTCATGTTCGATCTCGACAAATATAAGATGAATTCGGCTGTATACCGAAGTGGGGCGATCATATCAGAGACTGATTTCAAGGTAATTTTTCACAAAGATGCCAGGACATCTTCCGTCGGTGTGCTTAGACATGGATCTGGCACAGTGTCGATAATGACAAACGGCAAAACAGATGCGTCAATTATAATGATTGATTCGGGTTCAATATCGGTAGATGAAGTAACCACGACACTTCTTGCGGTACTACCAATAGCGATAAACCCCAATGCAAAATTAATCGCTAATATTGGAATTGGGTCAGGTTTAACGACACACACACTACTCACATGGCCTGGTGTGGAGCGAGTAGACACTATAGAGATTGAACCAGCCATGGTCGAAGGTGCCAGTTATTTTCGCCCTCGTGTAGAAAATGCATTCACTGACCCCAGGAGTAGAATTCATATTGAAGATGCCAAAACTTATTTTTCAACCCATCAGAAAAAGTATGACATTATTATTTCAGAACCTTCCAATCCATGGGTAAGTGGCACCGCCAGCCTGTTTACCGATGAATTTTATAGTCATATAAATGATTATTTATCTGATAAAGGTCTCTTCGTTCAGTGGATACAGGGCTATGAGATTAACTCTCAATTGTTTTTTTCTGTCCTTAAAGCATTAAAAAATAATTTCTCTAATTTTGCCTTATATACTGCAAGTAATAGTGACCTGATTATCATTGCACGAAATAATCATACCGTTAATCAACCTGGTATTGCCATTTTCAATAATGGTGCAATGGAAGAAGCACTGGCCAAAATTGATATCCATTACTTACAAGATATCAACGTGCGATTTATTGCTGACGAGCATATTTTAGGCCCTCTTATAGATAAATATAGCCAGACAGTTAACTCAGACTATTTCCCTTACCTGGATTTAAATGCCGCCAAGGCACGCTTTAAACAAGAAAATATTTATGAGCTGACCAGAATCAAGGCAAGCACAGTCCCCTTCATAGACATACTTTCTCCAAATAAAGAATATAGTGCAGCTACAAATGTTAGTGATCGATCTTCACACAGCACAATTAATCAGATAATGCATCAAGCGCAAAATTTATTTCATTCCTTGAATAAACTGGATAAAGCCACACCTGAAACTCCAATGGCGGGTAAAATTAAATTAATGGTAGCACTTGCTAATTCATGCCAGTCAATCAATGTCCCTTCGACATGGATTGATGATCTAATTGCTCTTGCAACCGTAACAGTACCCTATTTATCACCCAATGAACTTCAGTCTATGTGGAAGACTATTACACCAAAATGTGAAAATGGATTGGATGATGACCAGCTTAATTGGTTGGAGTTTGTACAAGCATTAAGCCAACGAGATAGCGAAACAATTGCTATTTATTCCACGGCTTTGCTGGAACAGGGGGGCCACTGGAACATACAACAACAACGTTTACTGTTTGCGGCTCTGATGACAGCACAGATACAATTACAAAAATATCATCTTGCCAGGGAACTATGGCAACAACATGTTGCAGGACTATATCAAGATGAACAAATTCCTTTGCAACTGTTAATTCTAGATAGCCTCGTAACCCAGGGAAACCACGAAAAATAACATCAAAATTTGTAAATTAAGCCTTCACGTATTGATATTATTTTTAATAGATTTGTGTACTATATCTTTTATAGATAACGCATTATATTAAAGACAGGTTCTCAAACTAAATGGCCGATAAAAACATTCAGATTGCGCTTGCACAGATCAATTTGTGCGTAGGTGACATCAAGGGGAACACAGAACTTATCATCGAAAACATTCTTCGGGCAAAAGAACAATATCAGGCAGATATTATTATATTTCCCGAGTTAGCAATTACATCATATCCTCCAGAAGATTTGTTGTTCAGACCTGCCTTACATTTACAAATTAAAAAATCATTAAAAGATATATGAAAAGCAGCCCATGGACTTGATGTCATCATCGGTTACCCTTTGTTGTCAGAAGGTAAGCTATACAATAGCTGTAGTCTCCTGAGTGAAGGGAACATAAAAGAAACTTATCACAAACAATTATTACCCAATTACGGCCTCTTTGATGAGAAAAGATATTTTGAACCAGGAGAAGATACAATACTCTTCGATCTGCATGGTGTGCCTACAGCATTAAGTATTTGCGAGGACATTTGGGAAGAATCACCCTGTCAGAAAGCAAAGGATGCGGGGGCAAAACTGATGATCAATATTAATGCATCACCATATCACTCCGAAAAGATACTCATAAGGGAAAAACTCCTCAAATTACGCACGCAAAAATCAGGTCTGGATATCATCTATGTCAACCTTGTCGGTGGTCAGGATGAACTGGTTTTTGATGGCGACTCAATGGCGGTAAACAATAGAGGAAAGATCGTTTTCCGGGCACCACAGTTTAAAGAAAACCTTTATCTGGTCCGATATTCAGCAACACATGATGACAAATTCTCTGTTACAGAGGATTACAATTTCACTGCATTATCTGAGAAAGAAAGTATCTACAATGCCCTGGTCCTGGGTGTAAAAGACTATGTGCAGAAAAATGGTTTCACTGGTACTGTTATCGGTCTTTCGGGCGGGATTGATTCTGCGTTGACCCTTGCCATCGCCGTTGATGCATTAGGTGCTGATAATGTCGAGGTATTAATAATGCCTTCGCAATACACAGCATCTATGAGCAATGAAGATGCAAAGTCTCAGGCCGAGACCCTCGGGGTAAGCTTCAGCATCATCCCTATCGGGGAAGCATTTTCTGCATTTAACAATCTCCTTCAAGAACGCTTTGCTAGCAGCGCAACAGATGCAACAGAAGAAAATATTCAGGCTCGATGCCGCGGTATAATACTCATGGCAATCTCTAACAAGACTGGAAAACTGGTGCTTACGACAGGCAATAAAAGTGAAATGTCAGTCGGTTATGCAACGCTCTACGGAGATATGGCCGGTGGTTTTGCCCCCTTAAAAGACATTCCCAAGCTAATGGTTTTTGAGCTGGCAAAATGGAGGAATGAAAAACAACAGATTATTCCTCAACGTGTCATTGATCGACCCCCCAGTGCAGAACTCAGAGAAGATCAAAAAGACGAAGACTCGCTACCACCTTATGACATACTTGATCCTGTACTGGAAAGATATATTGAGCTTGATCAGAGTCCTGCTGAAATTATCAAATCGGGATTTGATCCTGAAATCGTAAAACAGATAGTTTCACTGGTTGATCGAAATGAATATAAACGTCGCCAGGCAGCCCCGGGAGTAAGGATTAGTAAACGTGCATTTGGTCGAGATCGAAGATACCCCATCACTTCAGCTTACAAAGAAGTATAGAGACAAGGGTTTTAATGAAGGGTTATTGCTCTTACTTCATAGACTCCAGGGTGGTTCGGATAATTTAATTCAAGCACACGTATAGCATCCTCAGATAATTCGTTCAGCTCCATTATCTTGTAAGCTTTAGCCATAATTACCAATGCATCAGGTATTGAAGGTGTGCGCGCATACTTCTCAACTACATATCGGGCCCGGTTGGCCGCTGCAACATATGCGCCCCGACGCATATAATATTGTGCGACATGAACCTCATGTTCCGCCAGAATATTTCTCAGATACTTCATCCTTAACTTGGCATCTTCGGCATATTGACTATCTGGATAACGCTTTACCAAATCAGAGAAATCCTCAAACGCCCACAAAGATGAAGCAGGATCGCGCTGTGACTCATCAAGAGGCAATATCCTCTCGGTGAAGCCTTTACCGCGTTGCATATTCGCCAGACCCTTCAGATAATAGGCATAATCTACGTGAACATTTTGCGGATAAAGTTTGATGAAACGTTCCGCTGTTGATACTGCCGCATCAGGCTCATCATTCTTGAAATAAGCATAAGCCAAATCCAGTATTGCCTGCTGACCATAGGTACCAAATGGGAATCTGGCCTCCAGCTTTTCATACAGCTCTACTGCCTTTTCATAGCTACCAGAATCAAGTGCACCCCGTGCTTCTGCATACAATCTTTCTGCAGGCCAGGTTTCTGTTTCATCCTCTTTTTCTTGAAAATAGGAACAACCTGAAAGCATAATGATAAGGAAAGGTATAATAATTTTTTTCATACGCTCAAGATTATCTTAATCTGTCAGCCAGAGCAAAATTTCAGAACAAGGTTCAGGACAAATATTAGCGTTAATTTCTGCAGGTTTACGACATAATGTATCCTGAAAATCAAGGCCATCACTCAAACAACATGAATGAATATATAAAAATTAGTGCTGTCATCCCTGATGAAATGTCAGGAAAACGTCTTGATCAGGCATTGGCGAAACTTTTGCCTGAGCATTCTCGCGCCAGATTACAGGGCTGGATACGTGATGGTTATGTGCTAATTAATCAAAAATCAATGCGCCCACGCGACAAGATTCTAGGTGGTGAGCAAGTCGAGATAGAGGCAGAAGTCGAAACCCAGATTTCGGCCTCGCCAGAAAATATCCCCCTGGAAATCGTCTTTGAAGACGAACATATTATCATTATCAATAAACCTGCAGGTTTGATAGTCCATCCGGGCGCAGGTAATCCGCAACACACACTGATGAACGCCCTGTTACACCATGAACAACAGCTTGAACAGGTTCCCCGCGCAGGAATTGTTCACCGCCTTGATAAAGATACCTCCGGTTTGTTGATAATCGCACGCACACCAAAGAGTCATACGGCTTTGGTTAAACAGCTACAAGCACACAATATGCACCGTGAATACGTAACGATTGTCAGTGGCATCATGACGGCAGGAGGCACTATCGACCAGCCCATAGGTAGACACCCAAAACATCGCACCAGAATGGCGGTTGTGAAAAATGGTAGAGCAGCAACGACTCATTACCGCATCATTAAAAAATACAGGCACCACACACAGTTGCAGGTCAATCTTGAAACCGGCAGGACTCATCAGATTCGTGTACATATGACATGGTTACACTGTCCCATTATTGGCGATCCTGTGTATGGCACCAGGAAACAACTGGTGAAAGGAATGAGTTCGAACCTTGCCAATATCGTTACTTCCTTTCCGAGGCAGGCCCTGCATGCCCGCGCTATTCAACTGCTACATCCACATAATGATGAGATGATGACATGGGAAGCACCCATTCCCGAAGACATGACAAGTCTTATCGATGCACTCAAACTTGATACCAAAGAGTAATGAAAGGGAAGCATACTGAAATAAAATTTCTGACGGCAACCTGGCCTGTGCCTTCACATGTCCATGCTGGCACTACCATGCGTTATGGAGGGGCCAGTAAGCCTCCCTATGATCAACTCAACCTCGGAATACACGTAAACGATGAGCAAAGCTGTGTTTTGACGAACAGGAAACGACTTATAAAAGATTTGCAGTTACCAGGAGAACCTGTCTGGCTTAATCAGGTACATGGAAATAATATTATTCGTCTGGGTTCAACAAATAATTCAGAAATAACAATTAACACTGCGGATGGTAGTTACTCAACAGAAGCAAATAAAGTTTGCGTTGTCATGACCGCAGACTGTCTGCCTCTATTGTTGTGTGATGACGGAGGGCAGCAGGTTGCTGCAGTACATGTTGGATGGCGAGGATTCAGTAAAAATATTATTACCATCGCTCTTGAAAAATTTATATGTCCTAATGAGAAAATTCTTGCCTGGCTTGGACCGTGTATTTGTGCCAGGCACTATGAAACCGGTGTAGAGGTACATGATGCCTGCCTGTCTATTTTTAGTGCAGCAAAAGAAGCCTTCTCTCCTGGCAAACCACAACACTGGCAAACAGATTTACATAAGCTGGTGTCTTTGTATTTGCAGGAACAGGGCTTAAATAAAATCTATGGTGAATAGCGTTGTACCTACCATGAAAACGAAAGATTTTTCTCCTATCGTAAGAACAAAAATACCGGACGTATGGCCAGCCTCATATGGATGGATAATGACAAGGAATCGACAATAAATTAGACCATTGACTTGATTCCCGTAAGCTTGCCCATACCTGATAGTTATATAAACATTTTAAGGGTAGACACAAAGGAATATTTCAGATGCGAGCTGATAAATTAACTTCAAAATTTCAATTGGCTCTGGCTGATGCACAGAGTCTGGCTCTTGGTCGGGATCACCAATTTATCGAACCTCTACATGTCATGACCGCCTTGCTGGATCAGGAGGGTGGTAGCCTCAGGCATATATTAAACACCTCAGGAATGAACACGAATCTGTTGCGTTCACAACTTGGGAATGCCCTGGAAAAGCTGCCACAAGTAAGTGGTGCGACCGGAGAAGTTCATATCTCCAGAGATCTGGACCGTTTATTAAACCTGACAGATAAATACGCCCAGCAAAGAAATGATCAATATATTTCGAGTGAGTTGTTCGCCCTTGCTGCCATAGAAGACAAGGGTGAACTCGGCAGACTGATGCAATCCTGTGGGGCAAACAAACAGAGTATTGAAAATGCAATCAATGATATTCGTGATGGACAAAATATAAACGATCCTAATGCCGAGGAAAACCGCCAGGCCCTGAAAAAATATACCATTGACCTCACCGAGCGTGCCGAGCAAGGCAAGCTTGATCCCGTTATCGGCAGGGATGAAGAAATCAGACGCACAATACAGGTACTGCAAAGACGGACCAAGAATAATCCTGTATTAATTGGCGAGCCGGGGGTCGGTAAAACAGCTATTGTCGAAGGTCTTGCCCAAAGAATCATCAATGCTGAAGTCCCTGAAGCTTTAAAAAGTAAACGCCTGCTTTCACTGGACATGGGCGCGTTAATCGCTGGCGCAAAATTTCGTGGAGAATTTGAAGAACGCCTTAAGGCAGTTCTCAATGACCTTGCAAAACAGGAAGGTCAAATCATTTTGTTTATCGACGAAGTCCATACCCTGGTCGGTGCCGGCAAGGCAGAAGGTTCAATGGATGCAGGAAATATGCTGAAACCAGCACTGGCTCGCGGTGAATTACACTGCATTGGTGCCACCACCCTGAATGAATTCAGAGAAAACATTGAAAAAGATGCAGCCCTGGAGAGACGCTTTCAGAAAGTCCTGGTAAATGAACCCAGTCTTGAAGATACCATTGCTATCTTACGCGGTTTGAAAGAACGTTATGAAGTTCATCACAATGTTCAAATTACAGATCCCGCAATTATCGCTGCGACAAAACTTTCCCATCGATATATTACAGACAGGCAACTTCCAGATAAGGCCATCGATCTGATCGATGAAGCAGCGAGTCGCATTAGTATAGAGATAGACTCCAAACCTGAATCTATGGACCGTCTTGAAAGACGTCTTATCCAGATGAAGATTGAGCGAGAGGCCTTGAAGAAAGAAACTGATGAGGCAACAAAAAAACGTCTTAAGGTGCTTGAACAGGACATCGATAGTATTGAAAGAGAATACTCGGATCTTGAAGAGATCTGGCTATCTGAAAAAGCTGCCTTGCAGGGTTCACACCAAAGTAAGGAAAAACTGGAACGTGCACGCATGGAATTCGAAACCGCCAGGCGTGCAGGTGATCTGAATCGTCTGTCAGAACTTCAATATGGAATTATCCCTGAACTGGAAAAAGAGCTGGAACAGCTGGAACAAACTGAAGTTAAGAGTACGCAATTATTGCGTAATAAAGTTACTGAAAATGAAATTGCAGAGGTTGTCTCGAAATGGACAGGTATCCCTGTTTCCAGAATGCTGGAAGGTGAAAAAGAAAAACTTTTGCAGATGGAAGATTACTTGCACCAAAGAGTGA
This sequence comes from Gammaproteobacteria bacterium, assembly GCA_047517145.1. Lineage (GTDB taxonomy): Bacteria > Pseudomonadota > Gammaproteobacteria > Eutrophobiales > Eutrophobiaceae > SMWN01. Next base: position 543 of record JAKZTI010000102.1, on the reverse strand, counting down.
TTGGTCAGAAGGAGGCCATTAACTCTGTTTCAGATGCCATCAGACGTTCGCGGGCCGGATTGGCAGATCCTGATCGTCCCAACGGCAGTTTTATGTTTCTGGGACCTACGGGCGTGGGTAAAACTGAGCTCTGTAAAACACTGGCAGAGTTTCTATTTGATACTGAAGAGGCGCTGGTGCGTATCGATATGTCCGAGTACATGGAAAAGCATGCGGTCGCAAGACTCATCGGCGCACCTCCGGGATATGTGGGATACGAACAAGGAGGCTATCTCACCGAGGCAATCAGACGTAGACCTTATAGTCTTGTGTTGCTTGATGAGGTAGAAAAAGCACACCCTGATATTTTTAACGTGTTGTTACAGGTGCTTGATGATGGACGTTTGACAGATGGCCAGGGTCGAACTGTCGATTTTCGCAATACAGTAATAGTCATGACTTCGAATCTGGGCTCTGAAGAGATTCAGGCACTGTCTTCAAAACCAGAAAGTGAAGAAAACAAATACGAAGACATGAAAACGACTGCCCTGAATATTGTCTCTG
>JAKZTI010000101.1:0-11313 GCA_047517145.1 Gammaproteobacteria bacterium | reverse complement strand
GGCTGCTTATTATAATTCCATCCTGGCCAAATAAACTGTGGTGATTTCCGTTATTTAATTTTAATGAACGCAGTTCTCTACTGTTCGCAAACTGATAGTTTGTGAGCTGTGTCGAGCGTGAGGACTCGAAATAGATTCGTTCAATATAGTGAGAACCATGTGCTATACGCAGAATGGGCCTGAGATTAGATTGAAAACCTAACGAGCCTTGCGGAACAAGAACAGGTTCATTGCTGGTTTGAGTTGGCTTTAATATAGATGCATTCTTCGTAGGGAAAACAAGATAGTAACATCCGCAGTTATGAATGGCGTCATATAGCCATGGCTCACCGTTGGGAAGCAGCGTCACACGCCAGGTAATGCCATCCAGATGACCTCCGAGCAAATCAAAAGTTGATGTTTTTGGTCGGGAAGGAAACCAGATCGTATAGTTTAGTTGTAATAAAATATTTTCCTTGATACGCGTGTATGAAACGTGCCGATATACTTTTGGCGAATGAACGTTAATTTCTGCCCGGCCGTTGTTGCCCCATTTCACAGTCCCAATTTGATCATCGATTGTAACGATATCTATCTCAAAGATGGGGGCAAAACTGTCAAATAGTTTCTGTACATCCTCCTCTGTGGGTTCAGGGATACCCAATGCGTTATTGGATGAACGGCTTATGATTTTCGAAACCTGCAATGATGTCAGTTGCGCTGATTCCAAAGGTGCATATTGAACCAGGCTGCCGGACACAGGTAAATTATCTAGAGGTAATGCAAAAATACGCCTGGTATCTTTATGCCAACGACTGACTCCAGAACGAAATACCAGCGCTGTAATTGGATAAAGTCCAATCAGTCGTTGCCATGTATTGTATTCATCAGGAGTGGTCGCTTTCAATCTTAAATTTATTTGCTCGTCTGCTTCATCAAGCTTGACTGCTATCAAATTATTCGAGCAATATTGCAATGCTTCGTAGACACCCATTCCAGAATGATTAATTTGATCAGCCAGATTTGCCAATTCATTCCTGGCCGTGTGCTGCAAATTGGAGACTTCGATCTGCCATCCATCCAGGCCCAAGGTAAGGAGAAGGTTTACCCAGTGGCTAAAGGCCTGCCTGGATAGCTTCTCATTGCGGAAACTTGAAAGAAAACGATCCGTACGTAGATAGGGATAATCAGGGATTCGCCTGGCCTGAGCATCAATTACATTTACTGTTCGTATGCTTGCTTCTGTGGCTGAGATAAATTTTATGCAAGATTGCAGTTCTTTATCATCGGAAGATGTTTCGTATTGTTTAACTGGCTGTTGCAGAGAGGCACATGCGACAAGGGTGATACTCAGAAGCAGAATTAATGATAGTTTGCATTTCATGAAAAGACCCTTTATTCATGGATATTGGACGACTTCTGCTGGGAAATCAGTCATTCATATTTCTCGGTATGAATTTTTTCTTGCCACTCTCGCGATTTTTTCAATACACTTTTTTCTTCAATGGTTGTTAGTTCTCGGTTTTTCAGGAGTTGTTTGCCAGCGACCCAGACGTCAGTAATCTGGTTGCGGTTGGCGGCGTAGACAATATGCGAGACGGGATCATAAAGTGGCTGGGACTCAATCGTATCAAGATCAATCGCAATAATATCGGCGGCTTTACCTTTTGATAGCGACCCGGTGATATGATCAATTCCTAATGCCTTTGCCCCGTTAATGGTCGCCATCTCCAGCGCCTGATGTGCGGGTAAGTCACTGCTATTGCCAGAAGTTCCCTTTGCCAACAATGCCGCCGTGCGTATTTCACCGAGCATATCCAGATCATTATTACTGGCAGCGCCATCGGTACCTAGTGCGACATTGATATCCTCTTGCAATAATTTACTGACAGGACAGAAACCACTGGCCAATTTTAAATTGGATTCCGGACAGTGGACAATATGCACCCCTTGGGCACCGAGTAATGTGATCTCATCTTTCGTGAGTTGTGTCATATGCACGGCAATCAAACGCGGGCTGAGTAATCCGAGTTTATGTAATCGTTGGATGGAACGTTGACCATGTTGTTCTTCACTTTGCCTGACTTCATCTGCAGTTTCATGAACATGCATATGTATGGGGATATCAAGCTCTTCAGCTAATATATTAATACGCTGCAACGGCCCATCTGAAACGGTATAAGGAGCATGCGGTGCAAAGGCTGTATGGATATGGGAGTTATGACGATATTTATCGTGTACTTGTTCACCCTTGACGAGATATTCATCGGCATCTTTTGCCCAGGCCGTGGGGAAATCGATAAGGATTAAACCAATCATGGCGCGGATGCCTGTTTCTACGGCAATTTCCGCGGCTTGATCCGGAAAAAAATACATATCATTGAAACAGGTGGTGCCACTTCGAATCATTTCTGCAACAGCATGTCTTGTGCCGTCATTAACGAACTCAGGACTGATCCATTTCTGCTCGGCTGGCCAGATGTGTTGATTTAGCCATTCCATTAAGGGTAAGTCATCAGCCAGACCACGGAAGAGAGTCATTGCCGCATGCGTGTGGCAATTAATCAGACCTGGCATCACAGCATGGTTTTCAAGCTGATATTCCCTGGCCGCCGTATATTTATTTTGTGCCTTGGCAGTCGGTAAAATCGCCAGTATCTTGCCATCATTGATGGCAAGCGAGTGATGTTCCAGTATATTGTTTTCCGGACTGCTCTTTGCCCGATTGTTATTTTCAGTGTCTACCGGAATAACCCAACGTGCATTGATCAGCGTATCGATATTCATCCTGTTACCATAGTCTATGACCCGGGATGTGAATTGTACGAAAAAAAACCTAACAGGGAGACTTTAATTGTCGTCGAAAGATTTATCAGAATATATCGCAGCGGGGAAACGTGACATGTTATGTCCGATTGAATGGGCGCCAGAAGGAATAGATCTTCCAAAGGGGGTAGATCTTATTGATCAGCGAACTTTGCCGCACGAATTTCAGGTCAATCATTATGCTGATGTTCGGAGACTCTCACAGGCGATTACTGACATGGTTGTTAGAGGTGCCCCTGCTATTGGCATTACAGCTGCATATGGGGTCGTGCTCGCGGCCAGAGAGGCCTATGCTAAATCCGGAGATAAGTGGCGAGAAACGATTGAAGAAAGTCTCGCTTTACTGATGGCAAGTAGACCGACGGCGGTTAATCTGCAATGGGCAATTGCAAGGATGAGTGGCTTATTTGATTCGATTGAGGGTGATCCAGAACCTGTTTTATTGGCCGAAGCGATGTCACTCCATGATGAAGATATTGCGGCCAATATTCATATGGGTGGGTTGGGGGCAGGGTTGATTGAAGATGAATGTCAGGTACTGACCCACTGTAACGCAGGTGCGTTGGCGACTGGTGGTTTCGGAACTGCCCTGGGTGTGATAAGAACCGCGCACAAGCAAGGCAAAATAGCCTCTGTTTATGTCTCTGAAACACGGCCCTGGTTGCAGGGTGCGAGATTAACTGCATGGGAGTTACAGCAAGATAATATTCCAACCACACTATTGACGGACAGTGCCGCCTGTCATTTGTACAGTCAGGGGGATGTTAAGTGGGTGATAGTCGGCGCCGACAGGATCGCAGCAAATGGCGATGTTTGTAATAAAATTGGCACCTATACGCATGCAGTTACGGCAAGATATCACGGTGTTCGAGTGATGGTCGTTGCGCCCACATCAACATTCGATCTTGATGCCAGAAGTGGACAGGAGATTCCTATCGAACAGAGGGGAAAAGAAGAAATTTTAAATTTTTCAGGCGTAAAAATTGCACCGGAAAATGTCTCTGCATGGAATCCTGCCTTTGATGTGACACCTGCTGATTTGATCGGTTATATCGTCACTGAAAAGGGCATTATTGAGGCCCCGGATTCCTGTAGTGTAAAGTCGCTATTTGATTGAAAATAATCTGTTTTTACACCACTTTTTTCTACAGAGAATTGGCTTGATGTGGTAAAATTCCGGCCTTTGTGAACGAGGGAAACAGGGGGGTGATTATTTCTTTATTAAGCCCTGAATTTGTATGAATGAAAGTGAAATAGTGGGTTCCGTAAACCCCGTCAATATTGAAGACGAAATGAAGCAGTCCTACATGGATTACGCCATGAGCGTGATTGTAGGAAGAGCCTTACCAGATGTCCGTGATGGTCTGAAACCTGTACATCGTCGTGTCTTGTATGCCATGAACGTGATGGGTAATGACTGGAACAAAGCCTACAAAAAATCAGCCCGTATCGTTGGTGATGTCATCGGTAAATACCATCCTCACGGTGACACTGCGGTGTATGACACCATGGTGCGAATGGCACAACCGTTTTCATTGCGTTATATGCTGGTCGATGGTCAGGGAAATTTTGGCTCAGTAGACGGTGATTCTCCTGCAGCCATGCGTTATACAGAAGTGCGTATGACACGTATTGCGCATGAATTACTTGAAGATCTGGACAAGGAAACGGTTGATTTCATCCCGAATTATGATGGCTCAGAGCATGAACCTACAGTCCTTCCTGCACGTATTCCTAATTTGCTCGTTAACGGTTCCAGTGGTATCGCGGTCGGCATGGCGACCAATATCCCGCCACATAATTTAACTGAAGTTATTGGTGCCACTATTGCACTGATGGGCAATGATGAAATGACCATTGCTGAGCTTATGCAATTTATTCCCGGGCCAGACTTTCCAACGGCAGGGTTTATTAATGGTTCTAGAGGTATTCGTGAGGCCTACGAAACTGGCCGTGGCAAGATTTATATGCGCGCGCGTACCCATATTGAATCTGATGATGAAAAAGGTCGGCACAGTATTATCGTCACGGAATTACCATATCAGGTAAACAAGGCACGCTTGATGGAAAAAATTGCCGAACTGGTGAAGGATAAAAAAATCAGTGGCATTAAAGAATTGCGTGACGAGTCTGACAAGGATGGTATGCGTATGGTCATCGATCTTCGTAAAGGTGAAGTCCCTGAGGTATTGATAAATAATCTTTACCAACATACACAGATGCAAAATGTGTTTGGTATTAATATCGTTGCGTTGAAGGATGGTCAACCAAGGCTGTTGAATTTAAAACAGCTATTAGAATCATTTATTCGTCATCGCCGGGAAATTGTGACGCGTCGAACACGTTATGATTTGCGTAAATCAAGAGCACGTGCACATATTCTGGAAGGTCTGGCCGTTTCATTGGCAAATATTGATCCTGTTATTGCCATGATCAAGGCATCTCCTACACCGGCTGAGGCTAAACAGGCATTATTAGGACCTGTATGGGAATCGGGAATCGTGGTGAAAATGCTGGAGCGTGCAGATGCAGATGCCTCACGACCAGAAGATTTAGCCGATGGCTTTGGTCTTGTCGAAGGTGGTTACCGATTATCTGAAATTCAGGCGCAGGCAATTCTGGATTTGAAATTACAAAGACTGACCGGACTGGAACAGGAAAAGATCGTTAAGGAATATGGTGAGATACTTGAAGCTATTATTGACTTGCTGGACATCCTGTCACGACCAGAAAGATTGATGCAGGTTATCAGGGAAGAGCTTGAAGATATTCGAGATCATTATGGTGATGAAAGACGCACCGAAATACTTGAAGATCAACTTGATCTGAGTATGGAAGATCTGATTACCGAAGAAGACGTCGTGGTCACGCTTTCTCACGCGGGTTATGCAAAATCCCAACCGATCGATACCTATCGTTCACAACGTCGTGGTGGCAGAGGAAAATCTGCGACCAACATGAAGGATGAAGATTTTATAGACAAGTTATTTATTGCCAGCACCCATGATACCTTGTTGTGTTTTTCCAGTATGGGAAAATTGTATTGGCTTAAGGTCTATCAATTACCCCAGGCCAGTCGTGCCGCACGCGGCCAACCAATTGTCAATCTATTGCAATTGCAAGAGGGTGAACGAATTAACGCCGTATTACCCATACGTGAGTTTGTTGAAGATAAATTTATCTTTATGGCGACAGCCGATGGAACAGTCAAAAAATGTAAGCTAACAGATTTCGCACGACCAAGACCCAGTGGTTTAAGGGCGATTGAACTGGTTGATGGTAATCAGTTGATCGGTGTTGAAGTCACCGATGGCGATCATGACATTATGTTGTTCAGCAATGCGGGCAAAGCGGTGCGCTTTAAAGAAACTGCAGTAAGAGCCATGGGCAGAACTGCCAGAGGTGTTCGTGGTATTCGACTGGCTAAGGGGCAGAATGTGAATTCACTCATTATTGTTGAGTCGGATGAAAGCTCGGTATTGACGGTAACGGAAAATGGTTTTGGCAAGCGAACTGCAATCACAGATTATGCTGTTAAAGGCAGAGGTGGTCTGGGTGTTATCTCGATTCAAACAACAAAGCGCAACGGCAATGTGGTTGGTGCCGTTGCTGTTGATGAGGATGATGAGATTATGTTGATCAGTGATCAAGGGACTTTGATTCGTACCCCCGTTGATGATGTATCTGTATTGGGAAGAAATACACAGGGCGTGACCCTGGTCAAACTGGGTGAAGAAGAACATCTGGTAAGTCTGGAACGCATTGTTGAGTACAAAGATCCGGAAGGTGCTCCGACTAATGAAGTAGCGAGTGAAAAAATATTAGAAGAAGGCACAACAGAAGAATAAAAAAATGAAGCAGAAGATTAACACGTTGAAAGCTGTAGACAGCAAAGAGAGTTATTCTGGACTGGTTTATAATTTTGGTGCAGGTCCTGCAATGTTGCCAAGGGAAGTCATGCAGCTTGCCAGAGCGGAATTTCTCGATTGGCATGGGGCTGGAATGTCAGTGATGGAGATGAGCCATCGTACTGATGAGTTTATGTCTATTGCCACACAGACAGAGGCAGACTTTCGAGAGCTACTGGCAATTCCTGAAAACTATAAGGTGCTCTTTTTACAGGGAGGCGCCAGTAGCCAGTTTGCTATGGTGCCTTTAAATTTACTTGCGGGTAAAAACACGGCTGACTATTTCCACACCGGCATGTGGTCCGGGAAGGCTATTAAAGAAGCCGAGCGATTCTGCAAGGTCAATGTCATTGCCGACGAAAATAACGACAATTTGTTATCAGTGCCGGAAGTAGAAACATGGTCTCTTGATCCTGATGCGGCTTATGTCTACTACACTGATAATGAAACCATCAGTGGTGTTCAGTTTCCTGCTATCCCGGATGTAGCTGATGTTCCACTAGTTACGGATATGACATCTAATCTATTATCAAAACCATTAGATATTTCGCGCTATGGTGTCATTTTCGCAGGGGCACAAAAAAATATTGGTCCATCAGGATTGGTGATTATTATTGTTCGCGAAGATTTGCTTGGTCATGCGCCAAAACATATCCCGAGTATGTATGACTATGCTATCCAGTCAAAGAATAACTCAATGTATAACACGCCGCCGACCTATAGTTGGTATATGTCCGGTCTGGTGTTGAAGTGGATCAAAGAGCAGGGTGGACTGGAGGCGATGGAAAAAATGAGTCATGTTCGATCTGATAGCCTGTATCAGGCAATCGATGAATCTGATTTTTACAATAATTCAGTTGCTGCAAGATATCGTTCCAGGATGAACGTGCCGTTTACACTGATTAACGATTCACTCAATGAAAAATTTGCCAGTGAGGCAAAAGATCATGGACTGGTTGCACTGAAAGGTCATCGTAGTCTCGGTGGTATGCGTGCCAGTATGTACAATGCGATGCCTGGAGAGGGCGTTGATGCCTTGATTACCTTTATGCAGGAATTTGAACGCACAAATGGCTGATGATTCAACATTAAATGAATTAAGAACACGGATTGATGAAATTGACTCAAGTTTGCTGGAGTTGATTAGCCAACGTGCGCGCATGGCAACTGAAGTTGCTCGTGTCAAAAGCGAACAACCTGAAGATAATGGTTTTTACCGTCCTGAGCGTGAAGCGCAGGTGTTGAGAAAAATTATAGATCGAAATCCCGGGCCCTTGTCTGAAGAAGAGATGGCGCGTTTATTCCGTGAGATCATGTCAGCATGTCTGGCATTGGAGCAAACACTGGATATTGCTTTTCTGGGGCCTGAAGGGACATTCACGCAAGCTGCGGCATTGAAACACTTTGGTCATTCAGTGAAAACCACGGCTATGGGGAGTATTGATCAGGTATTTCGAGAAGTGGAATCTGGTGCCTGTCAATATGGTGTTGTTCCCGTCGAAAATTCTATTGAAGGTGTCGTCAATCACACGCTTGATATGTTGGTGAATTCCAGTCTGATGATTTGCGGTGAAGTTGAATTGCGCATTCATCATCATTTGTTGAGTAATGAAGAATCAGTCGAAAAAATCACCAAAGTGTATTCACATCAACAATCGTTAGCGCAATGTCGAGCATGGCTGGATACACACTTATTAAATGCGGAAAGAGTGTCTGTGAATAGTAATGCAGAGGCCGCACAACTTGCTGCTGGCGAAGAGAATGTTGCAGCGATAGCGGGTGAATCTGCCGCAGAACTCTATGAATTGTCCGTGTTGATGAAAAATATTGAAAATGAAGCCGACAATACCACCCGTTTTCTGGTATTGGGTCAGCACGAGACATTACCAAGCGATAATGACAAGACTTCATTACTTTTTTCAGCGCCAAATAAACCCGGTGCCTTGCAGGAAATGCTCGCCTGTTTTTCAGATAATGGCGTAAGTCTGACCCGTATTGAATCACGACCTTCACGTAAGGGTATGTGGGAATACGTATTCTTTGTCGATATTGAGGGTCATGCACAGGAAGCCACTGTGGCATTGGCACTGGATAAGCTGGATGGTCGTGCCTCAATGCTTAAGTTATTAGGCTCGTATCCACGCGCTGTGCTGTGACACTCAGGATCCGGATTTAAAAAGCAGGCTGAAAGACAAATGACGTGTGATTTGCTCAACTTAGCATCGCCTGGCGTAGCTGGTCTACTTCCTTATCAGCCGGGCAAACCTGTCGAAGAACTGGAACGTGAGCTTGGCATTAGCAATATTATCAAGTTGGCTTCAAACGAAAACCCACTTGGACCCGGTGCGAAAGCAAAACAGGCAATATTGGACGCATCCGAGTTGTCAAGATATCCAGATGGTAATGCTCATAAACTAAAAAAGGCTCTGGCAAAAAAACATAGCGTCAACACAGATCAGATCACTATCGGTAATGGTTCAAATGAAATTCTTGAACTCATCACCAGAGCGGTCACAGAACCACAGCATGAGGTGATTTTTTCAGAACATGCTTTTGCTGTTTATCCCCTGGTAACACAGGCAGTCGGCGCAAAGGCCGTTGTTGTACCTGTGAAAAACTGGGGGCATGATCTTTCTGCAATGCAGGCAGCGATAAATGAAAACTCACGCCTTATGTTTGTTGCAAACCCAAATAATCCGACCGGCACCTGGCTGGATATAAATACATTAAGAACATTGCTTGAGACTTGTCCTGAACATATGCTGGTGGTGGTGGATGAGGCCTATTTCGAATATGTCGATGAAGATGATTACCCAAACTGCATCCAGTGGGTGGGTGAATTCCCGAATCTGTTGGTAACTCGCACCTTTTCCAAGGCCTTTGGTCTTGCTGGTATGAGAATTGGTTATGGTATTTCGCATCGTGATATTGCCGACTTGATGAATCGGGTCAGGCAGCCTTTTAATGTGAATAGTCTGGCCCTGTCTGCTGCTGAAGCAGCACTGGACGATATTGATCACCTACAACAAAGTATCAGCCTGAATCAGGCAGGGATGAAACAACTAACAGCGGCCTTCGATGACATGAATCTGCAATATATTCCCTCGGTTGGAAATTTTATCTGTGTTGATATGGAATCAACAGGTCAACCCGGTATGGAAATATATAAAAAATTATTACATCAAGGTGTCATCGTCAGGCCTGTTGATAATTATGCTATGCCAAATCACCTGCGGATCACTATTGGTCTGAAACAAGAGAATGAAAAATTTATTCAGGCACTGGAATCAGTATTGACAGATATGGATATAGAAGCGTGATGGACAATATTATAGCCAGGCGAATAACAGTCATTGGTGTTGGTTTGATTGGTGGCTCACTTGCGCGTGCACTAAAAAGTGCTAATGCGGTAACAACTGTTGTCGGTTACGGACGAGATGAAAATAATCTGAAAAAGGCCGTGCAATTGGGTGTGATTGATAGCTACAGCCTGGATATTGTAGAAGTTGTGACTGATGCCGATATCGTTGTATTGGCAACACCGCTATCCACTGCCGACACATTATTTGCAGCGATGTCTGATGCACTGAAGAAGACAGCTATCATCACCGATGTCGGTAGTGCCAAAGGCGCGATTGTTAAATCTGCCAGAGAAAATCTGGCTGATTCATTTACACGTTTTGTTCCCGGGCATCCGATTGCAGGGAAAGAAGAGAGTGGTGTCGAAGCCTCATTCGCAGAATTATTTGATGCACATCGCGTAATTCTTACGCCTGTTGCCGAGACAGATCCTCAAGCATTAAATTTAATTACAAAAATGTGGCAACTAACCGGAGCCGAGGTGGTTAATCTGGATGTTGAGCATCATGACACTATCCTTGCCGCTACCAGCCATTTACCTCATATGCTTGCCTACGCCCTGGTTGATTGTTTGTCCAGGATGAAGGAACGTGACGAGATTTTTGAGTTTGCCGCCGGTGGTTTTGCAGACTTTACACGAATAGCATCCAGCCATCCGCGTATGTGGCATGACATATGTTTTTCAAATCGGGAACAACTGCTGAATGTTATGGATGAGTTTGATCAGCATTTGAATAAAATAAGGGAAGCTATCAAGAATGATGACAGTGATTCTTTATTAGAACTATTTGAAAGAGCCAAGACTGCGAGAGATAACTTCACCGATCAGCGAAAGAAGAGAAATGATTCTCCAGAATGAGTGTACCCATAATCAGTGTACGAGAATAAATGTATACGAAAATACTCGCGCAAAAATTCAGCATTCCTATTTATACAAAACATGATTAATTACTGTATTTCACCCGGTGGAAAATTAAGTGGTCGATTTCGTGTGCCCGGTGATAAATCTATCTCACATCGAGCCCTGATGTTGTCTGCGATCGCAGAGGGTCAAAGCCGTATTACAGGCTTTCTTGGTGGTGAGGATACATTGGCAACCATGGCAGCGTTCAGGGCCATGGGGGTCAAGATTCAACACAGCTCGGACAATGAAGTGATTGTCGATGGCGTTGGTATGGGAGGTCTTTCAGCACCGGCAACAGCACTGAATCTGGGTAATTCAGGGACCTCTGTCCGCTTA
>JAKZTI010000100.1:0-12658 GCA_047517145.1 Gammaproteobacteria bacterium | reverse complement strand
TTGCACTATAGGCACCTGTGCCGGGATAGAAAGGGTATTGATGGGTGCTGATATACAACACGGAGGGATCTGATTCGAAACTATGCTGTGTGCCATTGCCATGATGCACATCCCAATCAAGAATTAATATTTTATCCAGCTGATATTGTTGTTGCAGATATTTGGCAAGGATGGCAACGTTATTAAAAAGACAAAAACCAAGTGCCTGATCCTGTTCGGCATGATGACCTGGAGGTCTGATTAGTGCCAGACCATTATCAATTTCTTTATTCATGACTTTATCGGCTATTTCAAGAACTGCACCGGTTGCAATAAGTGCAATATCGTATGACCTTGTACAAATACTGACATCCATTGAATCAAGGAAATCATTGCCAGATTGGCATGTTGATTCTGCGCGTTTTATATAGTCAAGATTGTGAACAGATTCAATCCAGTTCAGTTCAGCGGTTCTAGGTGCCAGATGTGTGAGTGAATCAAACCAGCTCTGTTGTTTGAGATATTGGATAGAAACATCCAGACGTTCACTGCACTCTGGATGACCCGGGCTGGTTCTATGTTCAAGAAACACAGGATCATAAAGTAAACCAGTGGTCATAAAACTGAGGATATACTAGCTGAGTCGCTTGATGATAGCTTCCGCATATTCGACGGTTGTTGCACTACCGCCAAGATCACCAGTACGGACATTGTCTTCATTGAGGACTGTTTTAATCGCATGACGCAATTGTTTAGCTTTATCATGTTCATCGACGTGTTCCAGCATCATTGCCGATGCAAGTAACATGGCAGTCGGGTTGGCAATGCCTTTTCCAGCAATGTCTGGTGCAGATCCGTGTACTGCCTCGAAAATTGCAACATCAGGACCGATATTGCCGCCCGGTGCCAGTCCTAGTCCGCCAATGAGTCCGGCAATTTCATCGGACAGGATATCGCCGAACATATTACTGGTTAAAATAACGTCAAACTGTGAAGGGTTGATAACCAGTTGCATGGCAGTGTTGTCAACGATTCTTTCTTCAATTTCGAGTTTACCTTCAAAAGCTTTACCAGCTTCAAGTGCGGTATCAAGGAATAGACCTGTGAGTTTTTTGAGAATATTGGCCTTATGCACCACCGTTATCTTCTTGCGGCCATGGCGCAAGGCATAATCAAAAGTGAAATCTGCAATTCTCTTGCAGCCAGAACGTGTCATTATTCCTGATGCCGAGGCAACGGCCCTTGGATCACCGTCGACAGGAATATAATGCTCAACCCCTACATACAAGCCTTCAGTATTTTCGCGGATTAAAATCAGATCGACATCTTCGAAACGACCGCCTGGAATAAATGTATGCGCAGGCCTGACATTGGCGTATAGATTGAATTCTTCTCGCAGACGAACGGTGGCCGAACGAAAGCCTTCACCGACAGGTGTAGTTAAAGGTGCCTTAAGTGCAAGTTTGGTCTCACGAATATTATCCAGCATGGGCTTGGGTAATACATCACCTGATTCTTCTATTGCAGCAAGGCCTGCCTTAAAGCGTGTCCATTCGAAAGGTGACTTGAGTGCATCTAATACATTGATCGTAGCTTCAGTAATTTCGGGACCGATGCCATCGCCATCTATTAGCGTTGCAGGTATTTTATTAATTTTGTTATCTCCTGTATCAATTATAATGACGGAAAACTCTGGCTTAATTCTTATGTTTTGTTGAGTAAGTAATTGAGGACTTTAATATTTCAGTCTGAAGTGATATTACATCTTGCCCACAGCATCTTCCTGCTCAATCTTCAGAGCCTGAAGTCCTGAAGAACCGGAATCCGGTATCTGGATCAGATCATTGAGAATACGAGCGGTCTCCTGTAACAGGATGTCGTGAGGTTTTTCTTTATCATCTTCTTCCTCAAATTCATCAATTTCCAGCGTGTCGACCCTTTCAGGAAGAGGTTCAAGCCCTTGAGCGATTCTTAATTCATTCTCAAGCTCATGCCTCATATCTAACAGTTTTTCTCGTTCGGCTTTACGTTTACTCTTTTTCAGTGAAATTGTTTTCTTATCATTACTTTCTTTGACAAGTTTTAATTGTTCCAGAAGTAATTTAAAAGATTTGTCGGAACTCACGCGTTCTTCATGTAAAGATCTGATTTTGTCATAAAAATTTTCTGGTGAACCTACCTTGATATAGTTGGCCGATTTAACTTGATCCCAGGGCAAAGCATTGTCCAGTGCCCGTTCTCCATAATCTTCTATATCAATTGCTGTGGGAAATAAAATATCAGGGATGACACCTTTATTTTGGTTGCTGCCTCCACTGACGCGGAAAAACTGTGCAATCGTTGTTTTAAGTTTGCCGTGCTCTTCTTCAGGATTTTTAATAAAGTTATTGAGATCGACAATGTTTTGCACCGTCCCCTTACCAAAAGTTTGCTCGCCGATGATAATGCCACGTTGGTAATCCTGAATAGCCCCTGCAAAAATTTCTGAAGCTGAGGCACTGTTCCTGTCAACCAGTACCGCCAAAGGCCCTGCATAAAAAAGAGAAGGGTCAGGATCATTGTTAATATCAATTTCTCCTGATGAATCTTTCGTTTGTACTACAGGACCTTCTTCGATGAAGAGTCCCGTTAGCGCAAGTGACTCGGATAGAGAACCACCACCATTTGAACGTAAGTCAATAATAATGCCGTCAACACCTTCTTTGTTGAGTACTGTGATAAGTTTACGAACATCTTTACTGGTGCTCCTGAAATCTGAGTCGCCTCTTGCCTGAGCTGCAAAGTCTACATAGAAAGTAGGGATGTCAATAACGCCAATCTTCTTATCCAGGCCAGGCAGATCAATCACGGATGACTTTGCTGCAGATTCTTCAAGTTTGATCTTGTTTCTGGTCAGTGTTATGACCTTGCTTAGATCTTCAACACCTGATTTTCCGGGAATGATTTCAAGTCGAAGTACAGTGCCTTTTGGACCACGAATAAGCTCAACAACATCATCAAGCCGCCAACCAATGACATCAATAATTTCGCCATTATCTCCCTGACCAACACCGATAATTTTGTCTTTAGCATGTAATTTCTTACTTAGATCCGCCGGTCCGCCAGGAACGATCTTCTGGATAAGTGTGTAATCATTTTTATTTCTCAGGACGGCACCAATGCCTTCGAGGGAAAGGCGCATACTGATATCAAAGTTTTCCGAGTTTCTGGGTGAAAAATAAGAAGTATGCGGTTCTATAGATGTTGTATAGGAGTTTACATAACTCTGAAAGATGTCATTCGAATTAAGCTGAAATGTGCTGGTATAAACTCTTTGATATCGTTTCTTTAGAGTGTCTTTTATTTCCGTTTCTTCTTTACCAGACAACAGAAGATTAAGCATGTCATTCTTCACGCGCTTGCGCCAAATCTCGTTTAATTCTTCAATATTTTTGGCCCAGGCCAATTCACGACGGTCGAACATGTAGTCTTCATCAATCTCAAAATCAACTTCATTTTTTAATTCTGAAATTGCATAACTAACCCGCTGTTTGACTCTTTTTCTGTAGATTTTAAAAATATCGAAAGCAGGTTCCAGGTCAGTTGCGAGCAGTGCATCGTCGAGTTTATATCGGTATTTTGAAAAATTCTGTATATCCTCATCCAGGAAAAAGCTGTGATTTGGATCCAGACTATCCAGGTATACATCAAACATTGATGAGGACAAGGTGTTATCAATAGGTTTCTTTCGGTAATGATGGCTATTGATTAGATAAGTAATGATCTCAGTGGCCTTGATATGCTTTTCAGCAGGAACCAGCTCTGATTGAGGAACCAATGGTATGTCAGAATAGGCATTAGCCTGGTAAAAGACCAAACAGAATGTCAGAATTAATGTGATGAATCGTGAGAATTTCTTCATAAATAGTTTCGGGTTAATCAAGCAGGGTCATTCAGTGGTGTGTGCACTATATCTTATTTTCTCATCGCTAATGGTTTTTAGCTATATTGCTCTCTGCTAGTCACATGGCGATAGTTAAGTGAATGGGTATTCTGTTCCTTTAAATTCTCTAAACGGATGCTGATTTCTTTGGCTTTTTCGTCACTTCCCCCAAGAAATCTTGGAGCTTCTTTGTAGTATTTCATAAGATCTGTGAGTGCAGCGATGTTTTTCGGATCCAGTTCAACGGCACGTTCAAGTGATTTTTTTGAATTTCCAGCGAGTTTCATGGCCTTTATCCATCCAGATGTTTCTGCAATTTCCCCGTAAGTCTTGGCAAGCCAGTGGTGATAGCGTGAATCTTTAGGTGATTGACTGATTGCTTTGGAAAATTCCTTTACAGCTGCATCAAACTTGCCATCTTCGTAGAAAACCTGGCCCTGATTGAAATTGTCCTCAGCGTCAAAATGGTTGGTTTCATTGGCAAAACCATTGAAAGCCACTGATATAGCGAAGAAAATGATAATAATATGTGCTAAGCGCATGATTTAGAATGATTTATTTAAATGTAAAGTGGAAAGATTGCATATAATTTTGCATTAGTTAGAAGGCATATCTGGCCTTAAGTTTAGACCTTCTGTCTGTTTTTGCCTGATTCACCATTGTTTTGAGACCTTTGTACGAGACGTACAAGCGGGATTGGTGATGAGATGATACCATTTTTACCATCAAGAATGGCACATGCCTTGGAAAAACCTAAAACAAAATACACTGGCAGATGCCTTTGTCGAATTACATAGCGCGGTAAAAGAACTAGACTATTTCGTGGGGTTACCATTGATTTATGATTTAAACAGACTCTAATCATAGAGTTTTTATGATGACTACTGGCTTTTAAAATAATTATGGAAGTTGTATTAATTCGCTGAAATTATTGGGGGGGGGTAATCCATGCAGTATTTTTCAATTATGCAGAACAAAATAAGTTTAATTATCTTTCTGCATACTCTGGCAATACTTTCGTATTCACCGGATAGTCGAGGGGAAATAAACGGCGAAATCATTTTGTTTCCTATGGTTGATGCAATCTATCGATCTGATCTGGCAAATGGTTCAGAGTTAGATAACGATGATTATGATTATGGCGTCGATATATTTGCGACCGTCAACTATAAACGTCTGCGTTTCCTTGGCGAATATCTACTTGCCAAAGAGGAACAGGAACTGGAACGTATACAACTGGGTTGGTTATTCAATGAGAACACCGTATGGCTCGGTCGCTTTCATAATCCAATTGGCTATTGGAATACCCAATTTCATCATGGTGCATATTTAGAAACCAGTTCTGGTCGTCCGGAGATCACAAATTTCGAGGATGATAGCGGTCTTATACCCATACACCTCGCAGGCTTGCTCGTTGAAGGTGTGCATCCACTGGGTGATCAGGGTTTAGGCTATGCTTTCGCACTTGCAGCGGGCCCAGACTTTACATCAGAGGGACTTGAAGCCTGGGACCCAACCAGCCCACGTTCAGGTAAACATGATATCAGCACTACGTTGAATCTTTATTATGAGCCTGTTTTGTACGCACCAACCAAGGTAGGTTTTTTTATAAACTACACGGAAATACCAACTCAGGGAATTGCCTTTACAGATATTCAGCAATTGAGTACAGGCCTATACGGAAATTGGGAAAGATTGCCCTGGCGATTAATTGGATCATCATTTTATATTCACAACCGAATGGATCGTGCCAGTGGTTCACAGGATGAATCATTTTTTCATGCTTATTTGCATACGGAGTACAGTTTAAACGACAATTGGATATTGTACGGTCGTATAGAAGGAACATTGGGAGATGATAATGATGCCTATCTCGCATTATCTCCTGGTTTTGTTGAAGACAAAATTCTTGGTGGGATTCGTTTTGATTTTGCAAAGCAGAATGCCCTGAAGCTAGAGGTTTCCGGAAACCACACGAGCGAAGATGATTTTGGACAATTAGTATTGCAATGGAGTGCAATATTCTGATGAAACGATTATGGATACAGTTACTATCCCTGATAGCTTGTTTATGCATGTTTAGCCTTAACGGGCTGGCTGAGCCTTCGCAACATACTCTGATATTAGTTTCCAGCCAAGATTCAAGTATTCCCGCGCTTTCGCCGTTAGATATAAGAAAGTTATTCCTTGGAGTACCAATTATGCGTAACGGATTAATACTTAAGCCCTTGAGAAATGCGACCGATCCGTTTTTGACAGAAGTTTTTTTACAAAAAGTTATTTTTATGTCTGAACGAAGTTATGACCGGGAATTGTTATCTCGTGTTTATCGTTTAGGCGGGAAGAGACCCAAAGTATATTCAGTAAACACTGAATTGGTGAATGAATTACGTCATATACCTGGAACGCTTACTTATATGTGGTCAGATGATGTTGAAAACACCGCTGGGTTGAAATCATTGGGGGTTATATGGGCAGGCTCGGTCAACTAAGGGAGTTCTGGAATGGCTTAACCGGACGTATGGTGCTGGGTGTGTTTTGCATTCATTTACTAGTAGTGCCTTTGTTTTTCTTTGGTGTTTTATTAATTTTCGAACGCACGTACAAGATAAAGTTTGTCGATCGCGTACGTAGTGATGCCAGTCTCTATGCATCATTATTTAGCCATAGCTTTGAAGAAGAAGATACGACATCACTTATTATTATGCGTCTCGAGGAAGCTCTGCTGAGCGGGGGAATTAATTTTGCGGACTTTGTTTATCCTGATGGAACCGTAGTTTTATCAACTATTGTTGCTCATAATTTAAACCAGATTTTCATAGAAGACTTTTTCTTCGGTGATCACAATGACGATATATATTATATCTCCATTCCCGTTCACGAAAATGTTTCCGGTAAAATAATAGGCTCGATAAGATTAGGTTATGATGAAAAACCGACCCTCGACTTAATTGATTTAGCCTACTGGCGGGGTTCTGCCATTACTATTATTTATGTAATTTTTAGTTTATTGCTAGTGCTTTTTTTCGGAATACGACTTTCAAAACCCATTTCACAATTACGTGATATAGCAAGGTCAGTCGCAACTGGGAACCATTTCGTGGATATGCGTATGGATACAGAAATATTGGAAATTAATCACCTTGCAAATGATCTCGATCGCATGCGTTTATCGCTGGTCAAGCAACACCAGGAAGTTGCGGATCGTGAAATACGACTGCAAACGATTATGGATAACGTAGGTGAAGGCATTATTGTATTTGATGAAGACGGGATAGTGCATTCATTTAACCATGCAGCAGAAGAAATGTTTTACTTGAATGCTGAGGAGGTACTAGGGAATAGTATCAGTACATTAATCTCTTCATCGAATGAAAAAATACTACAAGAGCTTTTTAGTTCAAATATCTATAACAGAGATGGTTCCTGGTATGAAACTCAAGTAATACGTAAAGGTGGCACTCAATTTCCAATGGAATTTGCAATAAACGAAGTACTCCTGGAAAACAGTAAATTATTTACAGCTCTAGTGCGTGATATAACAGAACGAAAACAGACTGAAGAGGCGCTTAGGGAAAGCGAGGAACGCTTCCGCGGTGCATTTGAATATGCTGCGATAGGGAAGGTGCTAGTGAGTCGGGAACATAAAATATTGGAAGTAAATCAGGCGCTTTGCGAAATGCTGGGTTATTCAGAGGCAGAACTGTTAAGAAAGTCATTTACTGATATTACTTATAAAGATGATGTTTCAAAAAGTTTAGATCTACATCAAAAATTATTTAACGGAGAAATTGAAAAATATAATTTTGATAAAAGATATGTTCATAAGGATGGATATCCTATTTGGGTTCAACTCAATGTTTCCATCTTACACGGAAAAGACGATAAACCGATTCATGCCATAGGACAAATACAGGATATTACTGAATCGAGGGAGCTTTCAGAAGAACTGACTTATCAGGCACATCATGATGAATTAACAGGACTTGTAAATCGTAGAGAATTCAACAATCGTCTGGAACGCGTTTTAAAAACTATAGATAAAGAAGAAACTGAAAATGCACTCTGTTATATGGACCTGGATCAATTCAAGGTTGTTAACGATACCTGTGGTCATATCGGTGGCGATGAATTATTAAAACAAATCGCTATACTACTGCAGACAAATATAAGACAACGTGACACATTGGCCCGCCTGGGTGGTGATGAATTTGGTGTGTTAATGGAAAGATGTTCCATGGAACGTGCGGAAGGCGTAGCAAATAACTTGCATAAAGCAATTTCAGATCTCCGTTTTATCTGGGAAGGAAAAACATTCAATATCGGCGTCAGTATTGGTCTCGTTCCAGTAAATTCAGCTTCAGGAAGTATGACCGAGATCCTTAAACAGGCAGATACCACCTGTTATGCAGCCAAAGATGCTGGACGTAATCGAATCCATATTTACCACGACGAAGATGAGGAATTGTCCCTGCGTCATGGGGAGATGCAATGGGTATCAAAAATTAACCAGGCATTAGAAGACAATCGTTTCCATCTTGTCTATCAATCGATAGTTCCATTGGAAAATGATGTAAATGAAGGTGAACATTACGAACTATTGATACGCATGACTGATGAGGGAAATAAGGTTATTTATCCCGGTACATTTTTACCGGCGGCAGAAAGATATAATATCACACCCAAACTGGATCGCTGGGTAATCAATACGGCTTTTAACTGGTTTGCCAATAATCCACAACACCTAAACAATCTTTATCAATGTTCTATTAATATATCTGGTCTTTCATTTGGCAATGAAGATTTATTGAATTTCATCATTCAACAGCTTGATGAATACAGTATTCCTGCTAACAAGATTTGTTTTGAGATCACAGAGACCGCGGCTATTAGTAAACTAACAAGCGCGACATCATTTATTAAAATACTGAGAGAGGTTGGTTGTAAATTTGCATTGGATGATTTCGGAAGTGGCTTATCTTCATTCGCATACTTGAAGAATTTGCCTGTCGATTATCTCAAAATCGATGGCATATTCGTAAAGGATATACTGGATGATCCACTTGATCTTGCAATGGTGCGATCCATTAATGAAATAGGCCATGTAATGGGTAAAAAAACAATTGCCGAATTTGTAGAAAACATGGAGATATTCGACAAACTAAAAGAAATTGGTGTCGATTATGCCCAGGGATATGGTGTTGATATGCCAAAGCCTATAGAAGAAAAGGATCCGTTTTAAGGGAGCAGATCAAAGTAAATTATCCGGATAACAAAGTTAATCTGCCAGTCCAGAGTTTTAATTAACAGAAATCAACTCAATATCAAATATCAAAGTTGACGCGGGACCAATCAATTCGCTCGCGGCACGGTCTCCGTAAGCGAGTTCTGATGGGACATAAATTTGCCATGTTGATCCTGTTGGCATCATTGGTACGGCTTCTTGCCAGCCTTTAATCACCTGTCCCAGAGATAGTGTCGCAGCTTGTCCTCGATCATAGGAGCTGTCAAAAACCGTACCATCAATTAATGTACCTTTGTAATGAACGGTGACATTACTTCCAGCAGCAGGTTTCGCACCACTACCTTGTTTCAGGATTTTATACTGAAGTCCGGTTGGTGTGACAACGACACCTTCTTTCTTTTTATTATCTGCCAGGAAAGCATTACCCGCATTTAGATTCTTTGCGATTGTATCTGATTGCTGCGCAGCGACGGTTTCCTTGTATTTCGTGAGAATATCCTGCATTTCCTTAATGCTGATCTGTGGCTCATTCTTGTTCAGTACGTCCTCAACCGCCTGAATGAACGCAGGCACATCAAGTTTGACATCTTGTTGTGTGATGCCCATGGCAAAATATGTACCCATAGAATAACTCAATTTTTGTTCGTCGGTTTTAACTTCGGTGGTAGCAAAGGCCGAAAAGCCCGTCAATGAAATAATTAGAGCAAGTAAATATTGTTTTCTATCCATTCTGACTACCTTTTAAATAATTAATATTGTGTGCAATATAATTTGAGGAACGCGATCATCCCATAAACAGTATTTATATCCAGCAATATCTACAGGGAACAGGTCTAGAGCGCGCCACTATTCCTTAATGTATTGGCCAGAGTGGAAGCCATTTTACTGTAGCCAGTGTTATTGGGATGGACCGAATCTGACTTCATTGAAGCATCTGACAATATATCTGCGATGAGGTTTGGAATAAAAGTAACCTCAGTATTTTCTGCAATATTGATATACAAATCTGCATCATTAAGGAATAAGCCCGGTTTTGGTACACCAAGGAGAATGACCGGAATGTTTCTATCTTCTGCCAGGCTAATCATCTGTCGGACATTTTCCTCGGCCCTGGCAAGATCATGTTTTTGTAATATGTCATTGCCACCATGACAAAGAATCAATAAGTCCGGTTGATATTTATCAAGAAATTTTGGCAAACGTTTCAGTCCCTGTACAGATAGTTCCCCAGGCACTCCAGCATTGATGACCTTGCGATTGACTGAGGCTTCCAGGATGGCGGGATAGCTTTCATCTTTGCTTGCACCTGTGCCGAATGTCAGGCTATCTCCGAAAGCGAGAATGACAGCATCGTCAGGGAGTCGGGCAAGTTGCTGTTGTGAATCACTACAGGCTGTTAGAAATATCAGCAGTAGGAGGCAGATAGTTTGGTGAGCTAGCTTAATCATCATTTACATTGCTTATAATAAAATAAATCTGCCTTTTTTTCCCTTAAGATTGGTTTCGCTTTCTACAGCGAGGTACTTTTCTTTGTACAGACTAAAGAAAAGTGGGTCGACATTAAGACGAAACGACTCTTAAAAAGAAATTCAATCTATATAAACCTTAATTCAAAAAGTCTTCTCCATAGCTGCCCAAATAACCTCAACACCCGCTCCTTCTTTATACGCATTTTCACTGATGTAGCTACGATAAGCTCGGGCACCTTGTTGACCTAAACATAAGCCAAGGATATGACGCGTCATATGCCCAAGATAAACTCCCTGATTAAGATTTTGCTGAACATATTCAATAAATCTTTCCAATATCTCGTAGCAAGTGGATAGAGAAGCTCCATCACCAAATAAAGATTGTTCGATTTCGGCCAACAGATAGGGATTTTGATAAGCTGCGCGGCCAATCATTACACCATCAACATGTTCGTATTGTTCCATAATGGCATCTTGCGTGGTGAAGCCACCATTTATAATAAATTCAAGTTCGGGGAAATCCTTTTTCAATTGATAAACCGTTTCATATTGCAGTGGTGGTATTTCACGATTTTCTTTTGGACTAAGGCCAATCAGCCACGCCTTACGTGCATGGATGATAAATATGTTACAGCCTGCCTGTTTTACACAATCTATGAAAATAGTTAATTCTTCATAACTGTCCTTGTCATCTATACCGATTCTGGTCTTAACTGTTATCGGGATATCTACGGCATCAGACATTTTTGATATACATTCAGACACCAAACCTGGTTCTTCCATTAAACAGGCACCGAATTTTCCTGATTGAACCCGATCGCTGGGGCAGCCCACATTCAAGTTCACTTCATCATAACCAGCCTCTTCGGCAATCACAGCACAGATAGCAAGATCTTCAGGGTTGCTTCCGCCCAACTGGATCGCTAAAGGATATTCATCGGCATTGTGTTCAAGAAAACGTTGTCTGTCTCCATGAATGAGTGCACCTGTAGTAATCATCTCGGTATAAAGCAGTGCATGAGGTGAAATGATGCGCATGAAATAGCGAAAGTGCCTGTCGGTATGATCCATCATAGGGGCAATGGATAATTTTCTATTTAGTTTTAAGGCCATGCCGATTCAGTATTCTTGATTTAATATTTGATTAGTTAAAGTTGCTCTTAAATAAAAGCCACGCGGCAGAGTGAGGATTTCTTCTCCCTCACTATCGATGCCTTTAGTGAGTGTTCTGGCGTTTGCTGCTTTAGGGCGTACCTGAAGATAATGACCTTGGTGTGCAGTAATCTGTTCCAGTTCTCCCATGGAGATCATGTCCATAAGTTCTTCCCAGTCTCTACGTAATATAGAGTCCTGATCTTTATCAGGACTCCAAAGAATGGCAGAGCCGACTCTTCTTGCTGCAAGTGGAATTTCAGGATCGGCTTCTATTGGCACCCACAAAACGCGAGAAAGTTTATGTTTGACCAAGGAATTTTCCCAATGTGATTCGATATTAGTAAGATTGATGGCACATACAAAAGTAGTTTCTTTCGGTGATCCACTGCGGTTTAGCGGTAAGGTTTTCAGTTCTACGCCGATATGTTGAAAGTCTGGCTCAGGAAGTGAATTAGCTGTTGCACCCAGACTGAGTTCAAGTAACTGTCCCACCCAGCCTTTGTGATGTAGTTGATTTTCGGGTGTTGCCAGCCCTTGCTGGTTAGCAATTTGTTGCAGCGTCTTCCCGGCAACTTCAGAGGCACTTTCCAGTAGTTCTTTTTCAGAAAGTGGCGGCGTGACCATTTTATCAGGAAAGGTTCTGAATAATGGAGTTAGTTAAGCTTTCAAATTTTACCGGGTCGGTGATAGGGATATCATTTTTGTCTGTAATGAAAAATATATCTTCAACTCGCGAACCATAAGTAGCTATCTTCGCGCCATGCAGGCGAACATCGCTTACTGAAAGTGCTGTGCCGACACATGATAAAAAACCCGGTCTATCTGAAGCAATGACCTCCATGATGGTTCGATGATTTACTTCGTCCTGCGAAAATTGAACGTGCGTTT